>DFEN01000013.1:0-26328 GCA_002368685.1 Lachnospiraceae bacterium UBA3801 | reverse complement strand
CTTCAGAAGTTTGCTGATGGCGGTAATACAGTAATCGTAATCGAACATAATATGGATGTTATCAAGCAGGCAGACTATATCATAGATATGGGACCAGAAGGCGGAAATGGCGGTGGAACGGTTGTTGCACAGGGAACGCCGGAGGAAATAACTAAGAAGAGAAAGTCCTACACCGGGCAGTATTTAAAAAAATATCTAAAGAAATAATTTGTTGTTGCGCTTTTGTTGCTGTATGGATTGTATAATCCCAATTAAAGATGTAAATGACTGATATAAAAGTAATGGAGGTTTCAGATATGAAAGAATTTGACGGTTTTGAAATCATAGATGAATTTGTACCAGAAGAGAATTACGCAGCGCATGAGGCAGAGTATAAGAAGAAGGATGAGCTATATAAAACCTCAATATCTTATTGGGCAAGACAGAATATTGCGAATCTTGGTTCTATATTTAATAAGGAATATGCCGAGAATGAGTTTGACCCTCAGTCTACTCAGGTTTACAATAATGTTCTTTGCTCATCTGATGAGGATGGAACCCTTGCCGGCGAGGGTCTTGAAGTGCTGGGGTTCGATAATCGTACACCAGATGTATTCTCTGCCGGAAGGTATTTGGAGAAGGTTAAGAATGGGGCAGCCTTTAAGAAATATAAGGATAGTCTCTCCGAATATTGCGATATGGTGGATGATTATATAGATGATAATGTTACTGCAGATGAAGCGGGACGAACCACGGCTGAATTCCTCAAGGCTAATGTTACTAAGCAGCTAAGAAGAGCTATTAAAGGATATACACCAGGATATCTGGCAAGTAAATCACCGCTTTACACTACAGCAGGATCTCTAGCGGCTGCATGTCTGGAAATGAATCTTTTTACTGTCGAGGATAAAATAAGGGAGCACAATAAGGATTTTCCTGTTTATGATATGTCTATAGAGTCAGATAAACAGATGGACACTCTTGTTGAGTACATGGAGGAAAAGGAAAAAGGTAAGCTTACTCCTGAAAAGACAGAAGCATACAGAAAGGAAATGTATACACAGACCCTTCAGGTTCTGAATTACATTAACACTATAGATAATAAGGTTAATAACCCTGCAGATAATGCTAGGTATAAGGAGGCAGGAATAACCTCATCTAATCAGCCATTCCATATGAGTACTTATGCTAACCGAGGACTTGGTAAGGCAAAGTATACACAGGAGGCATATAAGGCTGGTCTCGAAAATGGTTGGGATCTGGATGATATAGGTGTACTTGCTACATTCAACATGTTAGTAAATGAGACACATAACGCATATAAGCATAACTCTACTGACAAGATGGAGAAGTTCCAGAAATATGATCCACCAAGGTATAAGAGTCCTGAGCAGAAGGCTTATCTGGATAAGATGAGTGCTCTTTTTGAAGAAATTAAGACCACGCCGTTGCAGAGTGCAAAGGACCGTGATAAATACTTGACAATCATGAACAGCATGGTAAAGACAGCTGTTAAAAAGGAATACATTGCGCAGGATGAAACACTGCTTTCATATTTTGATGATGTGCTTGCTAGTTCCAGACGTAGAGATGCTCAGATAAAGAAGGGCAATGAGAAGGCATTTCACACTCCTCAGATTAAGGAAAAGCTTACCACAGCGCAGCATATAGATAATATGATGATCGACTTTAATAGCAAGAGAACAGACTTCTATTTTGGTGGCGAAAGTGATAGACATGCCAGGGTAAGAGTGGCTGTTAATGAGCTTAAGGGAATGCTTCCTAATAAGCCGAACCCAAAGGTGGATAAGGGCAATTATATAAGATATATGGATGAATATATAAATAAGCTGGATGAGGTAAGACATTATTCCAGAAGGTATCAGCTGAAAAGGTCAAATGCAGATACGGAAGCTGGTAAGGACCGTCTTCGCGGAGCTTCTAAGCTGGAGGGCTTTGCTAAGGATGAGCTTAATAAGGCTATTGAGGAAATTAGAAAGATTCCTGGTTATGAGGATTGTAAAAACATGGATGACTTCAGACTTAGGTCTGGCCATCAGAAGGCACTCGATGCCAGTGATCAGCTTGTTAAGCTGTCAAGTCTTCCTAAGGATAAAGAGACAAAGGCTGCTATGACCGACCTGATAGCCGATATTGTAGTATTTAAGCTGGCTTCATCTGAAAATGAAGCAAATAGAAGGCTTTATAATGATATGGGATTTAATGAATACAAGAAGAGGGTAACAGGTAGTTCTGAATTCAAGAATTATATCAAGAATATATATAAGCAAGATATGAGTCCTAAGGATATAGTAACTGACCTGACTACCGAAAAGGTTGTTTCAATGATGACTAATACTGAGAAGGTATTTGAACATAAAAATAAGAAGTTACAAGAGGTTGCAAATAAGAAGAATCAGGAGAAGCAGGCAAGAAGAGCTGTTCCTGGTCCGAATAGATAAAAAAGGGCAAGTCAGTGCTCACAGAAGAACGTAAGGCGTTAATTTTCCCGGGAGTTTAACTCCCGGGTTTTTTTGATTGTATTTGAAGAGATCCCTGACGGAGTTTATGAAAATCGGTCAAACAAAATATGACCATTTTGCAAAACTTACAATAAAATAGGCTTACATAACATAAAGCTTATGCAATATGCACAATGAATTTAAAAAAATTATATGCACAATGTTGATTGAATTTGATTGATTTTGATTATATAATCAAATTATCGGTGAATAAGGAGGTAGAAACTATGGTTTATACCGTAACTTTCAACCCATCTCTAGATTATATCGTGACCGTTGATGATTTTAAGCTGGGCCTTACCAATAGGACAACATCTGAGCTAATGTTGCCGGGTGGCAAGGGAATCAATGTATCCATCGTACTTAGTAATCTTGGTATCGACAATTCAGCCATCTATTATTCCGCTGGTTTTGTCGGAGAGGAGATAACTAGAAGAGTACAGGAGAGTGGAATAAACGCTGAGGAGATAAAACTCAGCGAAGGATGTTCCAGAATCAATCTCAAGCTGAAATCAATTGATGGAACCGAAATAAATGGAATGGGACCAGACATCTCCGAAGAGGATATCCAGAAACTCTATGAGAAGTTAGATAAGATTCAGGAAGGTGACACCCTGGTTCTGGCAGGAAGCATTCCTTCTACAATGCCTGAAACAATCTACAGCGATATTATGGACCGACTTCAGGGAAGAGGAATCAGGATAGTGGTAGATGCTACCAAGGATTTACTTATGAATGTTCTGAAATATAAGCCATTCCTGATTAAGCCAAATAATCATGAGTTAGGAGAAATATTCGGAGTAACTCTCAAAACGAGAGAAAGTGTAGTGCCATATGCCAAGAAGCTTCTGGAAATGGGAGCGGAAAATGTAATTGTTTCCATGGCTGGAGAAGGGGCAGTTTTCGTGGCATCTGATGGACAGGTTTACATGAGAGAGGCACCTAAGGGAAAACTTGTAAATGGAGTTGGCGCAGGCGACTCCATGGTGGCGGGCTTCGTGGCAGGCTACCTAAAAGAAGGAGAACTCTTACATGCATTTAAGATGGGTCTAAGTACTGGGTCAGCAAGTGCATTTTCAGAGTACCTGGCAACTGAAGACGAAGTATTAAAGGTTTATGCAACTGTTGAGTAGGAAAGGATCAAAGGAGGTAAAAAAATGAGAATAACAGAACTTCTAGATAAGAAGAGTGTTAAGCTTGATGCTGCTCCAAAGTCCAAGAATGAAGCGTTGGACATGGCTGTCGATTTAATGGCAGATAGTGGCAAGATTAAAGACAAAGAGGCATATAAGAAACTGGTGTATGCTCGTGAAGATGAGAGCACCACCGGTGTAGGTGAAGGAATAGCTATTCCTCATGGAAAGGGCGACTGTGTAGAGAACCCTGGACTTGCAGCAATGGTAATAAAGGACGGAGTTGATTTTGCATCCCTCGATGAGGAACCGGTCAACATTTTATTCCTTATAGCTGCACCTGATACAGAGGACAATGTCCATCTGGATGTGTTATCTAAACTCTCCATGATGCTCATGGACGAGGACTTCAGAAATAACCTGATAAATGCTAAGGATGTAGATGAGTTTATCGAAATCATCGACAAGGCTGACGAAGAAAGAGCCGATGTTGATGAGAGTCTGGCAGAGACATCTATAGCAGATGATAATAGTGATAGTCTCAAGGTTGTTGCAGTAACTTCATGTCCTACAGGTATAGCTCATACTTATATGGCAGCTGAAGGACTTGAGAAGGCAGCTGAGAAAGCAGGAGTTAAGATCAAGATTGAGACTAGAGGTTCCTCTGGTGCGAAAAATGTACTTACAGATGAAGATATAGCTGCAGCGGATTTCGTAATCGTAACTGCTGACGCAAAGGTTCCTATGGATCGTTTTAAGGGTAAGAAGGTTGTACAGCGTAAGGTTGCTGATGGTATCAACAAGGCTGACGAACTAATGGCTCTTGCAAAAGCTGGAGATGCACCTGTTTTCTCCGGTGATTCTTCTGAAGAGGGAGAGGCTGCAAAATCTGAGGAATCAGGAGGTACAGGACACAAGGT
This sequence comes from Lachnospiraceae bacterium UBA3801, assembly GCA_002368685.1. Taxonomy (GTDB): domain Bacteria; phylum Bacillota; class Clostridia; order Lachnospirales; family Lachnospiraceae; genus Eubacterium_Q. The sequence goes on along the minus strand of DFEN01000013.1, from coordinate 21,774 downwards.
TTATACTTGGCTCATGAGCGGTGTATCTCACATGCTTCCATTCGTTATCGGTGGTGGTATCCTGGTTGCTATAGCATTTCTTGTTGATACAATTGCAGGATATGGAGCTTCTGGAGGTGGTGACTTCGGTAGCATCACTCCACTTGCAGCACTTCTGAAATATATCGGTGGACTGGCAATGGGGCTCATGGTTCCGGTGCTTGCAGGTTACATAGCTTATGCTATAGCTGACAGACCTGGACTTGCAGTTGGTTTTGTTGGTGGTATGCTTGCTTCCAGCGGAAATGCCGCTCTGTCTGGTTTCACATTTGCAGAAGGAACACTTATGGATGGTAAGGCACTTGGTGCATTTAGCCAGTTCCTTTCAAAGTTTGCTTTCCAGCAGCCAAATGGTGGTAATACAGTATCTGGATTCCTGGGTGGTATCGCAGCCGGTTTCCTGGCTGGTTTCCTTGTGCTGGGTCTCCAGAAGGCTTGCGAGAAGCTTCCGCAGGCTATGGACGGACTGAAGCCTACACTTATCTATCCACTCGTTGGTATCTTCCTTGAAGGTGTTATCATGTGCTTCATCCTGAATCCTGTAATCGGAGTTGTAAATACAGGACTTTCAAATATGCTTACAGCTATTTCTGATGCAGGAATGCTTACAGTACTCGGACTTATCCTGGGTGCGATGATGGCTATAGATATGGGTGGTCCTATCAACAAGGCTGCTTATGTATTCGGTACTGGAATGCTTACAACAGCAGCTGGATATCTGGAGCAGGGTATGTCTGCATCGGATCCTAAGGTTGAGGCTTGCTACGTAGCAATGGCAGCTATCATGGTTGGTGGTATGGTTCCACCGGTTGGTATTGCACTTGCATGCTGGATCTTCCCTAAGAAGTTCACAAAGGCAGAGAGAGGCTCAGCAGTTTCAAATGTAGTAATGGGCGCTTCCTTCATCACAGAGGGTGCTATCCCATTTGCGGCAGCTGATCCACTTCATGTTATCCCATGTACAATGGTTGGAGCAGGAGTTGCAGGCTTCCTTGCAGCACTCTTCAAGTGTACACTGATGGCACCTCACGGCGGACTCTTCGTATTCGCTACAGTAGGTAATCCATTGCTTTACATCGTATCATGGTTAGTTGGTTCAGCAGTAACATGTGTAATGCTTGGTTTATTAAAGAAGAATGTAGAGCAGTAAAAGGTGTCTGCAAAGCAGACCTATGGGGAATAGTAAATATAAAAAGATAAGGAGAATATAAAAAATGGTAAGTTTTGAGTATACAATCAAGGATGTTCACGGAATTCATGCAAGACCTGCAACAGATCTTTTCAAGATGACAAAGAATTATGAGTCAGTTGTAAAGGTTGCAAAGGGGGATAAGGAAGTCCCATTTAAGGGTGTTATGGGAATCATGTCTCTTGGGGCTAAACAGGGCGATACAGTTAAGTTCTCATTTGATGGTCCAGATGAAGAAGCTGAGTGCGCTGCTGTTAAGGAGTTCTTAGAGGCAAACCTGTAAATAACATTCCAAGTGGTTGTTTGGATTAAGCGAAATATCTAAGAAGGATTAGTGTATGAGAGATATGGATTACCTGGTTCTGTTGAGTCATGAATTTCCAACTGCAAGAAGCTGCGCTGCAGAGATGATCAATCTGAAGGCTATCCTGGCGCTGCCTAAGGGGAATGAATATTTCTTTTCGGATATACATGGCGAGTATGAAAGCTTCATTCACCTTATGCGTAGTGCGTCAGGTGTAATTAGAGCGAAGATTGAAGAAATCTTCGGTAATCTTATGTCGGAAGAAGAGAAGCAGGCACTTGCAAATCTTATATATTATTCCAGCGAAACTTTAAATGATTATAAACACGCAGATAAGCTGACGGATGAGTGGTATGAGAGTACCATTCGTCAGCTTATTGCGCTTTGTAGGGAAGTTGCTTCAAAGTATACGAGATCCAAGGTTAGGAAGAAGCTTCCCCAGGAATATGGTTACGCCATAGATGAACTACTACATACAGATGAAACTGATCCGGATAAGAAGCTCTATTATTTGGAGATAATTAAAGCTATAATTGCGACGGGGGTGGCAAAGGATTTTATAGTTGCTTTATCTGAACTTATTCAGTCACTTCTGATTGATACGCTCCACATAATTGGAGATATATTCGACAGAGGTCCTAGAGCTGACTATGTAATGGATGAACTGATAAGCTTCAAGAATGTGGATATAGAATGGGGTAATCATGATATTAGCTGGATGGGTGCTGCTTCTGGAAATGAAGCATGTATTGCAACCGTTCTTAGGATTGCAACTAATTATAATTCCTTTGATGTTCTTGAGGATGGATATGGAATAAACTTAAGACCTTTATCCATGTTCGCGGATGATGTGTATAAGGGAGACGAATGTAAATGCTTCAGACCGCATTTGCTGGATGATAATAAGTATGATTCGGTGGCTCCGGAGCTGGCGGCGAAAATGTGCAAAGCTATAACGGTTATCGAGCTTAAGCTAGAGGGACAGCTAATAAAGAGACATCCAGAATATGATATGGATTTCAGACTTCTTCTAGACAAGATTGACTACGAGAAGGGCACTGTCCTTATCGAGGGCACGGAATATGAATTGCTAGATAAGCATTTCCCAACTATCAATCCGGATAGTCCTTATGAGCTGACGCCGGAGGAAAGCCGGCTGATTGAAACTCTCAAGTATTCATTTCTTCATAGTAGGAGACTACAGAAACATATACGTTTCCTGTATTCGCATGGAAGCATGTACAAGATATGCAACAACAATCTCCTCTTCCATGGTTGTATACCAATGGATGAGAAGGGAGAGTTCCTGGTTCTGAAAACGGATGAAGGTAATTTCTCTGGAAGAAATTTGATGGACTATTTTGAGGAAAAGATAATTGATGCATATTTTGTTGATGGGGATGATGAACCAGATAGAAAGCAGTCTGCAGTAGATATGATGTGGTATATGTGGGCGGGTGCTGTTTCACCACTTTTTGGTAAGGACAGGATGGCAACGTTCGAACACATTTTCCTTGCGGATAAGGCGCTTTCGAAGGAGCATTTGAATTCGTATTATGAGTTTTCCAGTAAAGAAAAATATTGCGACAAGATATTTGATGAATTCGAAATGGATAAGGAGCATGCTCATATAATTAATGGTCACGTTCCTGTAAAGGTTGCAAAGGGCGAGAAGCCTGTGAAGGCAAATGGAAAGCTGTATGTAATAGACGGAGGTCTGTCGAAGGCTTATCATAGCAAGACAGGAATTGCTGGATATACGCTGATTTTCAATTCGCATCATTTGGCGCTTGCGGAGCATAGACAGTTTGTTAGGGACGGAGTTAATACTCCGGAAATGTATGTGACGGAGACGATGAAACGTCGTCTGCTGGTTAAGGATACAGATGTTGGTAAAGAATTAGAGAAACAGATATTTGACCTGGAGGAGCTACTTGAATGCTACAGTCTGGGTCTGATCAAGGAGAAGAGTAAGTAAAGGAGGGCGCGCGGAAAATGATTATACTTGAAGGTAAAGCCGTATTTGAGGGCGTAGCCATTGGAAGGCTTTCGGTTTATAAGAAGGCAGAGCAGTCCGTTAAACGTGAGAAGGTGACGGACGTTGAAGCAGAGATAGAGAGATATGCTGCAGCAAGAGAAACTGCCATCGAGCAGCTGCAAGCACTGTATGACAAAGCTGTAAAGGAAGTTGGAGAAGCAAGCGCAGAAATCTTCGAAGCACATCAGATGATGGTAGAGGATGGAGATTATATAGACTCTGTTGAGAATATAATCCGTACACAGGAGGTTAATGCGGAGTATGCTGTAGCAACTACTGGAGATAACTTCCAGAAAATGTTCCTCGATATGGACGATGAATATTTTAGAGGAAGAGCAGCCGATGTAAAGGACATTTCCGAAAGAGTGATAAATGTTCTCTCAGGTGCTTCGGCAGGTGGAATAGATAGTGATGAACCCGTGATAGTAGTTGCTGACGATCTGGCTCCATCAGAAACGGTTCAGATGGATAAGGACAAGATTCTTTCCTTTGTAACTGTTCATGGTAGTGCTAATTCGCATACATCTATTCTTGCGAAGACAATGAATATTCCGGCCATCATAGGCTGTGACATTCCGCTCACAGATGAGATGGATGGAAGAGATGCTATAGTTGATGGATTTGAGGGAAAGGTGTATATTGACCCTGACCCAGAGGTGCTGGCGGAGAAGAAGAAAATAGTTCTTGAGGAGCAGGAGAAGAAGGCTCTTCTGGAACAGCTGAAGGGTAAGGACAATGTTACTCTTGACGGACAGCACATCAATCTATATGCAAATATTGGAAATACTAAGGACCTAGGTCTGGTTCTGAAGAATGATGCGGGTGGAATAGGTCTGTTCCGTTCAGAGTTCATTTATCTTGGTTCTGATGATTATCCAACAGAGGAAGAGCAGTTTGCTATCTATAAGCAGGTGGCAGAGACGATGGCGGGTAAGAAGGTCATCATTCGTACACTGGATATAGGAGCTGATAAGCAGGCGGACTATTTCAATCTTCCACAGGAAGAGAATCCTGCGATGGGTCTGAGAGCTATCAGAATATGTCTCACAAGACCGGATATATTCAAGACTCAACTTAGAGCGATACTCCGTGCTTCGGCATTTGGCAAGATATCTATAATGTTCCCAATGATCATTTCGGTGGACGAGGTTAAGAAGATCAAGGAAATAGTTGCAGAGGTTAAGGCTAGTCTGGATGCTGACGGAATATCCTATGACAAGAATATCGAGCTTGGTATTATGATCGAGACACCAGCGGCTGTTATGATGGCAGAGGAACTAGCTCAGGAGGTTGATTTCTTCTCAGTTGGAACAAACGACCTGACGCAGTACACACTTGCTATCGACCGTCAGAATCAGAGTCTCGATGAGTTCTATGATTCGCATCATCCAGGTCTTATGAAGATGCTGAAGATGATAGTAGATGGCGCTCATAAGGGCGGTGCTTGGGCCGGAATATGTGGAGAGCTTGGATCAGATCTGAGCCTGACAAAGGAATTCCTTGCGATGGGATATGACGAACTGTCTGTATCACCGGGAAGAATCCTTCCGCTCAGAAAAATAGTGCTTGAAACAAATGTGCAAAAATATAAGGACGAGAAGGGGATGATTTAGTGCTCACTGAAGAACGTAAGATGCTTATTCTAAAAGAAGTTAATAAGAATAAAAGTGCTACCGTTCAAGAGTTAAAAGAAAGCCTGGGAGTATCGGAATCAACTATTAGACGTGATATAATCTCGCTTAGTCAGGAGGGAAAGCTTATTAAGGTGTTTGGTGGAGCGGTTGCGCTTGATGAACCACCGACATCCCAGGAACTATCTGTACTGGCGAAAGAATCTATCAATAGAGATGAGAAGCTTAGAATAGCAAAGTATGCTGCATCTCTTATAGTTCCTGGCGACTATGTTTATCTTGATTCGGGAACTACCACAGAATATATGACGAGTTTCATTACAGAAAGAAATGCAACCTATGTAACTAACTCGGTTTCACATGCGAAGGATCTCGTGAGGAAGAGCCTGAAGGTAATGCTGATAGGCGGAGAGCTTAAGGAGAATACTGAAGCGATAGTTGGAGCGGATGCTATACTTCATATCCAGAAATACCATTTTACAAAAGGTTTCTTTGGAACCAATGGTGTAAATATGAAGCTGGGCTTCACAACTCCTGATGTTAGGGAAGCACTTATCAAGAGGGTTGCGATTGAGAATACTCAGCCTGGTCAGAGATATGTGCTGGCAGATCATGATAAGTTTGGTATATCGTCGGCGGTTACATTTTCTGACTTTGGTGGTGCGTGTGTGATAACTGATAAATATCCCGGAGATATTTATAGTAATGTTGTAGAGATTAAAGTTGTTTAGAGATGTTATTCTGAGCCTGCAAAGGCGAAGAAGCTTAGTAGAATATGGAAAAAATATATATTCACAAAATCAATAAGGAAATGCTACTTCGGGAGGAGTCTGAGATATTCAGGCTCCTCCCTGAGTGGCGTAAAGAGAAGGTCCAGAAGCTCAAGGTCGAGTCCTCTAAACTTCAGAGTCTTGCTGCAGGAAGGCTGCTGATGATTGCTTTGAAGAAGCATCCAGATGCAAAGTATAATATCTCGCATTCGGGAGATTACGTGGCTGTAGCTGTTTCGGACTTGGCGGTGGGAGTAGATGTGGAACATAAGAGTGATGATGGCTTCAAGGTGAGTAATCGGTACTTCGAAAAAGCTGCCAAGGATTATATCGATGGGGATCAGAGCAGGTTTAGAGATGTATGGACCGTGAAGGAGGCATTTCTTAAATGTATTCGTGTTGGTATAACAGTCCCGCTAAATAGTTTCACAGCAGAGTATGGCTTGGATAAGGTGTTAAAGATTAGAAAACTAGTTGATTATAGAGGTTTGGATAAGAATTTTGCGGCAAAAGACTACTATGTTGTGACCACCAGACTGGAGGATGGAGAGTATAGTTTGTCACTTTGTTCATCAAAATCAAACTTAACACTTGACATTGAGAGGGTTGAAGTGTTAGTATAGCTTTTGCTGTGTGAGTTATATGCAAGCGTTTCAGAATGATTTACTGGACTCGATTGCTACTGCGTAGCAATCCAACGCTGCAGGCAGCGTTGAAAATACTGCGCTTCGCTTGTATTTTGACTGCTCAATTGTAAGACAATCTCGCAGCAAGATTTTGCTCTGCAAAATCTAGGTCTAGCGTTCTTAGCTCAGCTGGATAGAGCGTCTGGCTACGGACCAGAAGGTCGGGGGTTCGAATCCTCTAGGACGCACGTTAGTTAAATAAAGGGTTTTCAGACTTTTAAAGGTTTGGAAATCCTTTATTTTTTATCTGATTTCTAAGAATTTTCTAAGAATATCAATAAAATTCTTGAGCAAAATGGGACGGTTCTTATTTGCTCGTTCTCACAAGAGAATGAGCGAATAAGAACCGTCCCTATTTTTGCTCGCCTAGTTCATTTATCGGATGAGTAAATAAGAACCGTCCCCATATACTCATGAGTAAATAAGAACCGTCCCCATATACTCATTAGTCGTTGATAGGGATGGTCATATTCTCGATGGCGTTCACCAGTCTTGGATGATATATCACGAAGTGAATTGCTGGTGAAGTATTCTTTGATACGATTGCATATTTTCCGCAAGATATAAATACTTGAATATTTCTGAAAGGAGCAGTAGTTGTTTCCTTTGTAGTCAGGTTTTTGTGCTTATATTCACGAGTCAGCTTGAGGTGCTCCAAATATTCTTCGTAGGTGTAAGGTATCGTCTCTGATAAAAATGCACCATAGAATGGAAGATTCATTGGGTGCTCATCAAATTCTTCTTTGCTAATTATTGGTATTTCTTCATATACCTTATTGCTCTTAATAATATTTTCGTAGACTTTCCTTCTTCTTTTGAAGAGGTCCATCATCTTTTTCTTTGCTTGCTGATCATTTTTATAGGCTCTATTAAGAACCTTATCCATTAACTCGTCACTAATAGTATATAGTGGGAGAGATGGAGATATTATCTTGTAGTTCTTCCCGGTTGTGCTTGTTATCTTCTTTATTGTATCGTGAAACTCTTTAGCTCGTTTGGAATTATATATATCCATCAGAGGTTTACAGGATTCGAGCATATGATTAGATCTGGCTCTGAAATATTCCACCTCCTGTTTTTTAGAGGTGAGATAATATTTTCCTTCCTCGTGGTGCCCAATTACTGCTTCGCCCTGAAGGGCGCATGCATCAGATACATATAGAAGTTGATTGAATACATTAGTTGGATATTGCTCCATGTAGTAGGGCTTTAGCTGTCCTGTCATATAGATAGGTATCCAGGCCTCTAGACCGAGCATCATTTCTTCCCATGGACGATCAACCTTGTGAACAACATTTAATGTCAGTCCCTTACGAAGTACCGCGGCAAGCCCGAACATCCATTTCTTGATAAAGGTTCTGTCCTTACTCATTTCAACCATTGGCATGTCAGAATACATAGTTATTGGTCCGCGAGCCTTTGAAAGAGCAGTGATTTTAAAGAAGTTTATCTCGGCTTCTTTGAATTGCTCTAGACCGTAGTAACTCTTGGATTGTGGAATTTGCAGTGGAAGAGTAGGAACCTTAATGTCATCGAAATGAATTGCTCTTATATATTCTTCCAGGTTGAAGCTGTCCAGATTCTTTAGAAAGCTAGTAGCATCATTTGTGTTAGCCTCGCTATCAAAATGTGAAGGAGTGTAATTCTTTATCCAATAGGTGATGTACTCCTTCATTTCTGTGTCGTCCATTTTTTGGACAGATTCATTTCCTAATAGATTCCCCAGCTTCTCATAGTCTTTAGAACTTGCAAGACGCGATGTCAAATATTCGGAAATGTCATTTGTAAAGGTGCTTACATTTCCGGGTCTTCTCTGACCAGAAAGAATCTTCGATATATGGGATGGGTCATAGGATAGAAACTTTGCTACTGAATTGACCTTTATATCAAAAGTTTTCATTATGCTTGAAAGATTTGACAAATATTGATCATAGCTTATGCCTAAGTAGCTACTGAGTGAGGTGCGCATTTTTTTAGACATGTCCTCTTTATCTATTTTAATATTTTTTTCTAAGGATATCTCGTAGATGGAGTCTATCAGCTGATCTAGATATTTGCTGTCATAGGCAGGCTCGCGCTCACCAGCACGGTATCTGCTGATACTTGATGTGCTGATCCCTGATCTTTCTGAAAGCATAGTTGAACTAATGCCTAGCATTTGCATGTAGTCATTTAATACTTCGCTAAATATCATGTTGTTCTCCTTGGTGGTATGTCGGATTGTGTAGGTTACCGATTCATGCATAATTTGATTATAAGACATTATCCAAATAAAATCTGATTTTTTCCATATAGTCAATGACAAAATAGAAATATAACAAAATACTGCTTTCTATATAGCCGATTTGTCAATGTCATTACGGCAACGAACCTAGTATACATAAGTGCGGGAGACTATAATAAAGATAGTGTTTTAACAGATGTATAATCTGATTTTAAATATACTTATGGGAGGAGTTTGTATGAAGAGAAGGAAGATAATAGCTATACTTATCGCATTCGCATTAGTTATTGCTCTACTTCCAAGCTATACATCTAGAGCAGAGGATGTACAGGATGAGGTAGTTGAGAGTAGTCCAAGCGATGCTGATGAGGAAATAGTGGATGAATCAAGTGAATCACTTGATTTAGAAATCCAGGAAACGCCTATGAGGGTGATGAAGCTGCTGAGACCATCAGCGATTTTGCTAGGAGATAGTCCAGACTCAAGTGGTTACACATTGAAATTTACTGTTCTAGCTGGAACAACACATAAAATTGCTGAGAATGGTGGGAGATTAAGTATTGATGATGGAATCGTAGAATTGCGTGATGCAAATAATACTGAGATACAAACCACAATCACAGTGGATAGTGACTCGAGCGCAACAATGAAAGTGCCAGCAGGAAAAACTGGTAAACTAAATTATGGTGGTAATAACTTCACTTTATATGCTAACGGCCTACCATTTAGTATTGATACTGAGATAACGGGGGCTATGAACTTTGCTGTTCAGGATTATGTGAATCCGGGTGGCCAAGGTGGAGATCAACCTGCTCCAGGTGCAGGAGGTGATAGCAAAGCGATAATAAGACTCACAGGTCCAGAGGGAAGCTGGGAATGCAATCCAATTGTCTGGGAACAATATGATAATATCGATGGAGATAAATGTTCGGCGCCATATAGTAAGTATTGTTATACTACGGTTGTTGGTATTAATGGAAGTAAGAAGACACAAGGTTTAAATCAGTATCATAAAGATGCTAATCTAACTGGATTTGCAGAACAAACTGTAAGATTTGATAAAGAAGAAACTGCAAATACCGTTACAATTAATCTTTCCCATAATTGGTCTAATAAAATCACATATCTTAAAATTAATGGTCATGAATATACAGATCAACTACCAAACTATGCGGATAGATATACTTGGCTTAGTCATTATAATGATCAGGGATTTGATATATCAATTGGGGGTGTACCACTTCCAATGCCTACTGATCCTAATGACACTGATCCTACCCATATTGATCCTTATTATGATAATGAAAGAAATATTCCTATATTTAATATAGAAATAATGGTGCAGCCTATTGAAGCAAATGAATGTTATGTAGGTAATTTCCTTTGGTCAAATGATGATGCATTTGCGCCTGATGGTGATAACTCAAATGACCTTTACATAGGACATTCAAAGCTGGTTCTCCAGTCAGCTGTATTTGATGATGGTGATGGTAGTGGTGATAAGAGCTGGACTTTAGATGTGAATGATAATGGACAGAGTGCAGAATACAATTATACGGATGCATCTGGAAATGTTCTGCCATATGTTCATCTTGGACTTAATAGAGAGAATTTTGAAACACATGCTAAGGTGAGTGAAATGCTTATTCCGGCTGGATCAAAAGTAACTATGACAATCACACCTGAACCAGGATATCAGGTGGTTGATTTCACGGGTGTTGATTTTGATGATGGAAGTGTACAGCTTCCAGGCGGTCAATGTGTATATACTTTCACAGTCGGAAAGGGTAACTTCCATTTAGGTGCAAAAGTTGAAAAAGTAGAAAATGATTCTTCGGTTGCATCTAAAGCAGTTAAAAAAGCAGGTATTGCTGAACTTCCTGAGGGAGTAATCGATGCTGGTACTGCAAGACTGTACGTAGCAGATGCTGAACTCTCAGCTGCGAAGGAAGCTGCTTTCGAGGCAGAAGCTGCTAAGGAAGGCCTTGCAATTGAGGATGTTTTAGATGTTTCACTTGCACAGGTATTCTTCAAAGGAAACGGACACACTGATGATGTATGGGCTAATCCAAAGGAAGATCTTGAGGAACCAGCGCTCTTAGGTATTCAGTTAGAAGGAGATTATACTGGTAAAGATGTTGAGTTTGTCCATAATATACATGATGGAGAGGCATTTGAAACTATTGAGCCGGTTGAATTTGATCGTGCTAACAATATAGTTTATTTCGAAGTAGACAGCTTTTCTAGCTATGCTATCGCAACAAAGCCTATTAAAGCAGAAACTCCAAAGGATGAAACTAAGGAGGCAACAGTAACACCAGCTAAGAAGGCTGAGGTTAAGAGTACAAAGCCAGCTACAGCAGATAACTTTAATATAGTACCAATTGTTGCTATGGTCGTTGCATCTGCAGCGGGAATTGTATTTGTGGTACGTCGTAAGAGAATGCTTGGGAAGTAGATCTGAAGAATCATTTTAATGCAAATTGGGGACGTTTCTGTTTTGCACATCTTTGAAAAGTGTGCAAAACAGAAACGTCCCCATTTGCATATGTGCAAAAGAGAACCGTCCCTATTTGCATAGTTATTCTTCACCAGTTTCTTTGATGAGTTTGGCGTGTTCTTTCTGGATTTCAGGGAAGTGTGAGAGCATAGGTTCAACGTCTGTCTTTCCCTTAAGTCTTCTATCTACATAGTTCTTTGTGAGCTTCATAACCAGTGGTGAGAGTGACAGCACACCGATAAGGTTAGGAATCATCATCATTCCGTTAAAGGTATCGGATATATCCCATGCAATGGAAGAAGTCATGATTGCCCCGGATAATATCATCAGTACGAAGATGACCTTGTAAATAATTGTTACGATTGGTGCATGTTCGCCTGCCAGATACTCAACGGCTTTTGTTCCGTAGTGGGACCAGCCAAGTATTGTTGTGAAAGCAAATAGCAGAATAGCAAGTGCTATAAAGTATTTACCGAATTCAAAATTTCCAATCTTAAATACAGTGTTAAAGGCCTCTGCCACGAGAGTTGCATCTGTATCTGTTACAGCCGCTCCGGTATTCAGATCTATAACTCCAGAGGTAAGGGTTGTAAGGGCGGTCAGTGTACATACCACCATTGTATCTGCAAATACTTCGAAGATGCCCCATAGTCCCTGCTTAACAGGCTCGAGTACATTTGAATTGGAATGTACCATAACGGAGGAACCAAGTCCCGCCTCGTTTGAGAAAACACCTCGCTTGCATCCCAGGGTAATGATTGTCTTCACGGAGATTCCTACTCCACCTCCCCAGGCAGCCTGTGCTGTAAATGCCTTACCAAAGATTGCTACGAAAACAGAACCAATGGAAGTGATATTTGCGAAAATGATTACAAGTGCACCGAGCACAAATGCGATTACCATGAAAGGAATTATCTTCTCAGCCACGCTGGCTATTCTCTGAAGTCCGCCAATAATAACGATTCCGACTATTATCATAAGAATGATTCCGACTACAAGCATGTCCAGGGTTACATCTGAACCATTAGATGAATATAGAATAGTGGTTGAAAGAACAGGAATCTTAAAGGCAGAAGTAAGGTTGATAACTATCTTATTAACCTGTCCCATATTTCCGATTCCGAAGGAAGCTAGAACTGCACATATGGCGAAGAGGACCGCAAGTACCTTGCCGACCACCTTCATATTCTTGTATCCGCCGAGACCGTCCTGGAGATAGTACATAGCTCCTCCGGACCATTCTCCGTGATGATTCTTTCTTCTGAAATATATTCCCAGAATATTCTCAGAATAGTTTGTCATCATTCCGAGAAATGCCGCTATCCACATCCAGAATACAGCGCCTGGACCACCGGACATTATTGCGGCAGATACACCTGCGATGTTACCTACACCAACAGTTGCTGCAAGGGCAGTACATAGTGCTTGGAACTGTGATATAGAAGCGTGCTCATTTGTGTGAGATATAACCTTCTTGTCGAAAAGGCTTCCTACTGTCTTTTTAAACCAGTGACGAATGTGTGTCACCTGGAAGAACTTTGTGAGCACTGTCATCAGAAGTCCTACTGCCATAAGCAGCCACACGCCCACTGTGGTCCAGACAAAGGTATTCACAGTATCATTTAAATTTTGTAGTGTTTCCCAGAATCCCATTAATCTTTCCTCTATTTCCTATTTATTGAACTCTAAGAATATACATTATATATAAAACAGATGTCAATTATTTGTAACGCAATTTTGGACATTTTTTATGACATATGAGAACTTTTGTGGTATAATGTTCCTACATCGTTTGTTGACCTAAAAAACATGGGGGAAAGGTTATAACGGTGAATCTTTAATGTACAGGGTGTGGTGACAAAATGGTAATTAAAAATATTCAGAATATGATTTCAGAATGTATTTCCTATGCAGATGAAATCACAGCAAATCCTAGGATATATCCAGAGGATCAGAGGATGCCACTGAAGGATCTTCTTAGATACGATATGATGGTATTCCTGGGATATTTATATGAGCCAGGCAACGATGAGTTTGCTGATCAGATTGAGTATATCAAGACCAATCTAAGAATGATTCTTTCTGAGGAGAAGTTCCTCACTCTCGTAGAGCAGAAATGTAGTGATACAAGATTCCTTACAGAAGCTCCAAAATCTCTATCTTATTTTGTTCAGGCTGATAAAGATCCTGAAATGAAAATGATGAACGCAAGCATTACCCGTTCTAAGTTTGTAGTAGATACATTTAGAAAGCTGGGTGAAGGCTTTATTGCATATGATAGCGTAAAGGATTCGACCAAGCAGTCACTGAAGGATTATATCGGTGTGCTGAATGCTACACTTAATAGTGCAGGCATTGTTACTTCAGGACATACAAGTATCCTTAAGTCTCAGGATATGCCAGAGCATATGAGAGGAACTGCAACCTTTTCAAATACAGCTGATCCTGATCTTGAAACTATCACTTCTTTCGATGAGAAGACTGGACAGTTTGTTACCAAAAAGGCCATTAATATTTCCGGTCGTAACATTCAGAAGAAGGCTGCTACCGATGTATCAGAATTCCTGAACTTCAAGAAGGAGGAGGATTCTGAGGACAAGGTATTTAAGAGAGGTGAAGGCCGTGTAGGTGGTCGTCGTGGTAGAAAGGATGAGTCAGAGGAGATAGATAAGTCTCTTGACGATCTGATCAAGGAGCTGCAGGGGCTGACGGGTCTGTCATCAGTTAAGGACGACGTTATGCACCTCATCAACATCATCAAGGTTCGTAAGCTTCGTGAGATGAGAGGCTTCAAGCGAGTTGAGATGTCCTTCCACCTGGTATTTACAGGAAACCCTGGTACTGGTAAAACAACCATCGCCAGACTTCTTGCAAAGATATATAAGCAGCTGGGAGTTGTTAGTAAGGGTCACTTCATAGAGGTTGACCGTTCCGGACTGGTTGACCACTTCGCCGGTGGTACTGCTCTTAAAACTACAAATGTTATTAATAAGGCAATAGGTGGTATCCTCTTCATTGATGAGGCATATACACTTACACATAATAAGGACTCAGGAGACTACGGTCAGGAGGCTATCGATACACTTCTGAAACGTATGGAGGACGATAGAGATGACTTCATCGTTATCGTTGCCGGATATACAGATGAGATGACAGAGTTCATCGAATCCAACCCAGGTCTTAAGTCCAGATTTAATAAGTACATTTACTTCCCAGATTACAACAGTGGTGAGCTGATGGAAATCTTCAAGTACATGTGTAAAGAAAATGATTACATACTTACACAGAGTGCAGCGGATGTAGCAGAGGCATACCTGAGAGGTATGACAGAGCAGAAGCTTGAGAACTTCGCAAATGCTCGTCTCGTTCGTAACTATTTTGAGCGATGTGTAGATAGACAGGCTACCAGAATAGTTCAGGATGAGAACATTAATGAGGATGACCTCATCACACTGCTTAGAGAAGATATGGTTGAGGATTCAGTTGCTGGAATGCTTACCAAAGCAGATTAATAAGATAAGTAAAGGGAACTGAATTCAGTTCCCTTTCTTTTAAATACGAGGAGATGGGATTATGGGGAATATAACAGAAACTAGACCATTTGTACCTTGGGAACTAATGAATAGTTTTATGATAGATGCCTTTAAGGGCTATGGAGTTCCTGAAGAAGATGCAAAAATCTGTGCAGACGTGCTTCTTGAGTCTGACAGAAGAGGTATTGAGAGCCACGGCTGCAATAGATTTAAACCTATTTATATAGATAGAATAGTAAAGGGTACTCTGCTTCCTGTTACAGAGATAGAGATACTGAAGGAAACACCAACCACAGTTGTTATGGATGCTCATGACGGTATGGGAATGGTGGCAAGCTACCGAATGATGGAGAAGCTGATTGAGAAGGCAAAAACCTATGGAATGGCTGGAGGAGCTATCCGCAATTCCACTCACTACGGCATTGCCGGTTATTGGACAACTATGGCCAGCAAGGAAGGTATGGTAGGTATCACAGGTACAAATGCCAGACCATCTATCGCACCAACCTTCGGAGTAGAAAATATGCTTGGAACTAATCCACTTACATTTTCTATTCCTACAGATGAGGAATTCCCATTCTGTCTTGACTGTGCTACGTCAATAGTACAGAGAGGACGTATAGAGTATTATGCAAGAGAAGGAAAGCCTACACCAGCGGGAACAGTTATTTCAGAAAATGGGGAAGCACTTACTGACAGTGCTCAGATACTGAAGGATCTTGTTTCTGGTACAGCTGCCCTTGCACCACTTGGTGGTATAGGCGAGGAGCTGGCAGGATATAAGGGCTATGGATATGCTACTGTAGTTGAGATACTTTCAGCGGCCCTTTCAGGGGGTAAGTTCATGAAAGCTCTTACTGGAGTTTCGGAAGATGGGAAGCCACAGATGTATGGTCTGGGACATTTCTTCTTCGTAGTTGATCCGGAAGCCTTCATGGGTCGTGAGGAATTCAAGAAGATAGCAGGTGATATCTGTAGAGCACTAAGAGCTTCTAAGAAAGCACCTGGAGAGGATAGAATATATACAGCTGGAGAGAAGGAATATGATATGTGGCTCTTCAGAAAGGATAAGGGAGTTCCTGTAGGAGAGGCGGTACAGAAGGATATAATTACAGTACGTGATGCGCTTGGACTTGATTATACATTTGATTTTGAAAAGTAGGTTTATATTTAGTTTTAGTGGAGTGAAGATATGGCAGCAACACCAGAGTATATAGAGGATTACTTAAGGATAATTAAAGAGGAGCTGAAGACCAAGTTTGGACTCACCGAGGAACAGGCTGCAAAGGCGGTTTATAAGTCTGCAGTTAGAAGCATTCTTTGCGGCGACAACGAGGAAATGCGCCGTTACCAGATGCATAAGTCTCTGGATGACACAACTCTTGATGTGTATAGACAATACAAGAATATTGGCATTCACAGTTCAGCCAGGAATGGTGAAGAGGAAGCCAACAAGATAAACGAAGTACATGAGGATGAAACTATTCGTGAGAAGCAGAAGGAAAAGTCGTCCTTGTTACAAGATATCCCACTTAGTGGTGCGGATGAATAAGTAGGGGTACCCTTAAATGAAACCCGTAGTATTTGTATTTATAAAGGAGTTTAATGTATGGGTAAGAAGTTAGGGTTTGGACTCATGAGACTTCCATCTCTTGATCCAAATGATGCTGGTAAAATTGATATTGAACAGTCCTGCAGAATGGTTGATATGTTCCTGGAAAGAGGTTTTACATATTTTGATACTGCATGGATGTATTGTAACTTTAAGAGTGAGAATGCTGTAAAGGACATTTTGATGTCCCGTGTTCAGAGGGATAAGTTCACTCTTACAACTAAGCTTCATTCAGGCTTTATTCATTCAAAAGAAGATAGAGATAAAATCTTTAATGAACAACGTCGCAAGACGGGAGCGGAGTTCTTTGATTACTACTGGATTCATGATGTAAATGTTCACTCGGTGGAGGTTTATGATAAGCTGGATTGCTGGAAGTGGTTGAGTGATAAGAAGGCGGCTGGTGATGTTAAACACATCGGTTTCTCTTTTCATGATGGACCAGAGCTTCTGGAAAAGGTACTGACAGATCATCCTGAGATGGAATATGTTCAGCTCCAGATCAATTACCTCGACTGGGATAGCCAGGGTATCAGAGCTAGAGAATGCTATGAGGTTGCCACAAAGTTTGGTAAGCCGGTAATAGTTATGGAACCGGTAAAGGGTGGAACTCTTGCAAATGTACCTGCGGCGGTTGAAAAGCTATTTAAGGACTATGCACCAGAGGCTTCTATTCCTTCCTGGGCTATTAGATATGTAGCGAGTCTGGATAATGTATTCATGGTACTAAGTGGTATGAGTAACATGGAGCAGATGGATGACAACACCAGCTACATGATGGACTTCAAGCCTCTGAACGAGGAAGAGTATAAGATAATAGATCAGGCGGTTAATATAATAAATAATAATATTGCTATTCCATGTACAGGCTGTGCTTATTGTCAGCCAGGCTGTCCTATGAATATCAATATTCCTAGATATTTCTCACTCTATAATGATAAGCTGCAGGAGGATCCTGCTAAGGGCTGGACAAATCAGTTTGAGTATTATGAGAATCTTATTAAGGATTTTGGAAAGGCCAGCGACTGTATAGGTTGTGGTCAGTGTGAAGGCGTATGTCCGCAGCACTTACCTATTATAGAGAATCTTAAGAAGGTTGCGGGAGAATTTGAATGAAAAGCATACTAGAGCTTTTTGCTTCAGCTAAGAGTTTTGCTGCTGCAGGTATAGGCATTTTAATGGGCCTGATTATTGCTGGGATTATGCTTGCACTGGCGTCCGTCATAACAGCTAAATTATTTGGGGCATGGGTTTCTACTATACGTATCTTCGGAAAAACTGGTCAAAAAGATAAAAGAGATGCAGATAGAATATGGCATAGAGATACGTTTGTCTTAACTCCGAAGGTGATACTTAGAGTATCTCCTGGAGGGGATTATGCAGATGAGCTTAAGAAGATGAATACTACTTTGAATCTTATTTCCTTTATGATTCTAAGCATTTATGCCTTTATATTTTTGTTTCTAACCTGGAGACAGTATTCCTTCGGTGCTACCATACTTAAGTATAGTGCTCTTTTTGTAGCAATTGAGACAGTGCTGCTTATCATAAAGTTTGCTAGGTTTAACCTTCGCAAAGGTAGTCAGCTCGAAATGTTTTGCCAGGAAAGATTAAATGAACTTAGAAATGGTGCACCTTTAGAGAATCTCAATATGTCTATTCCAGATGGTGTGATTGATAAGGCGGATAGGAAGGGCAAGGTTTTCTACTATCATTTATGCTTTAGCAAATCATTAATTAATAGGAACTACACAGCTCTAAATGGAATAGTTAGACAGATAGATGCGGCCCTTAGAAAAAATGGTCCGAAAAGTGAATATGTCGATGAACGACTATGCAGTATAGGCTATTATGATATTCTTTTTTATTCGTCCTACATAAATCCAAATCCAAGACATGCGCAAAGGATATACAACTTTATTAGGCCGACAATTGAAGCGGATATGGATGTTAATGGTCGAAGAGTTTTAGCTTATTATCAGTTTTATATTCTGAAACAGGCACAGGCAGCGGCAATAACGCTTAGTCAAGCTTCGCAGTCGCTGCAAAATGTTGATACAGAGATTTTTGTTCCAGCGGAAATAAATCTTGAGAGACGACTTCTAGAGGAGCTTCAGAATAATATGACCAGGATCATAAGTCCGGGTAGCTTTACCAGACCAATCATAGAAAATACTTATGATGATGTACCTCTTATATAAGCATAAAAGGGGAGTTAGTATTTATACATTTGAAAGGGGCATAAATGGAAGATAAGAGATATGCTGTTTTGATAGACTCAGATAATATTTCATCTAAATACATTTCCAGTATTCTGGATGAGATGACAAAATACGGCGTAGTAACTTATAAGAGAATATATGGTGACTGGACTTCGACCCAGGCCAATAAATGGAAGAAGGAGCTGATGGAGAACTCAATCACTCCTATCCAGCAGTTTAGAAATACCGTAGGTAAGAATGCTACAGATTCTACCCTTATAATAGATGCTATGGATATCCTCTATACAGATAGCGTAGATGGCTTCTGTATCGTATCCAGTGATGGTGATTTTACAAGGTTGGCCAGCAGACTGAGAGAATCTGGAATGCACGTAATAGGAATGGGAGAGAACAAGACACCGCGTTCCTTCAGAGCAGCATGTACTGTATTTACAGATCTTGAGCTGCTGCTAGATCAGAGCGAAGAGGCTACCTCCAAGGGGGCATCTAAATCTGGAGTTAAGAAGAAGGCTGAAAATGTTATCTCTCAGAAGACTATAGTAAATGACATTATCGAAATAATCACAGAGAATGATAATAAGGGAAGAGAGACGGGACTTGGTGAGATAGGAAGTCGCTTGCAGAAAAAGTATTCAGACTTCGATGTTCGTAATTATGGATATAGCTCTCTATCAACCTTTATAGATGAGACCTCGGTATTTGATGTTAAGAAGAAGGATAGTACAGTTTTCGTAGCTATTCATTCTGATAAGGATATGAAGAAGAGAGTTAAGCGCTTTACGATAGATACTGTTGCTGAGGTTGGAACCAAGGGCATCGAGCTTGGTCTTCTGGGAAAGAAGATCCATGATGAATTTCCAACCTTTAATGCAAAGGAATTCGGTTATGCTACTCTTTCCAAGTTTATCTATGGAATAAAGGACCTGAAGGTAGAGAGTTCAGGCAATTCCAGCATGACAGTTTACATAAGATAACAGGCTTCTGATCTAAACCGATAAAAAAATGACAAATTTTTGGTAAAAATGTATATTTTATGTTGTAATTTTTGAAATGTTATGTTAAAATATACATAGTTGAACAGGAAATGTTCATTAATAAGAATTTTAGTGTTTTATCATAATTTTTCCTCCAAAAGTCCAGAAGTCAAGTGGGGTATGACTTCTGGGCTTTTACTTTTAGTGACATTTTATATGTTGCACTTACTGGATAATAAGGAGAGTATATGAAATTAGGTATCTTTGATTCTGGAATAGGTGGCATATCAGTGCTGAATGAGGCATTTCATCAGCTGAGGGATGTGGACTTTGTATTCTATGCAGATGTGGATCACGTGCCCTACGGACTGAAGACTCCAGAAGAAATAAAAGGATATGCAGACAAGATAATAGCGGAGCTTATATCGAGAGATGTAGATGCCGTCCTCATAGCCTGCAATACTGCAACTGCTGTTGCGGCAAGCTATGTTAGAGAGAAATACGATGTTCCAATAATTGGTATGGAGCCGGCAGTTAAACCAGCGGTTGAGACAGCGACAGACTCTAATGGAAGAGTTCTGGTAATGGCAACCCCTGTCACTATCCGCGAGAATAAGCTTCATAAGCTGCTGGAGAAGGTGGATAAGTCTCATATGGTAGATCTTCTCCCTATGCCGGGATTGGTAAGATTTGCTGAGAGTGAAATCTTTGATACTAAGGAAGTGGCGGACTATATAGAAGAACAACTGGCAGTATTTAATAAAATGAAATATACTGATGTTGTTCTGGGATGCACACATTTTAATTATTTCAAGCCTGCAATTAGGGCGGCCTTTGAAAGTGCAGGAGTAAGGGTAAGACTTATAGATGGAAATGCTGGAACTATAAAGCATGTAGCTGATATTCTCAGACTTGAAAGCACAGAAAAAGAACTGACTAAGGATGAACTAGAGGAGTTAAACAGCAAGACTCTTTATCTAGAGTCAGGCAGAGATACACTGGTAGATTCAGATAAATATGCCAGACTACATGCAAGACTTGAAAAAGTTCGTGAGATTTGAATATTGGAGAAATGATGGAAGATATACTAGTAATAGGAGAGGCCTCCTTCAAATCCAGATTCTTTCTGGGTTCAGGCAAGACTGCTAAATATACAGAGGAACTGATAAAGTCCGCAGTAGAATATGCGGGGACAGAGCTTATATCAGTTGCTATAAAGACCTTGGGCGGCAAAGATAACGCTCTAGGATTGATTCCAGAGGGAATCAGAATCCTTCCAAATACTCTCGGTGCTTCCACTGCCGAAGAAGCTATATCAATGGCTCACCGTGCAGCAGATCTGGGACTTGGAAAGATGGTCAAAATAGAAATAATGAATGATTCGAAATATCTGCTTCCAGATAATAAGGAGACGATAGCTGCGACAGAAACCTTGGCGAAGGAGGGCTATACAGTGCTTCCTTATATATATCCAAGTCTTTCTCTATGTCGTCAGCTGGAGCAGGTAGGTGCGGCGGCGCTTATGCCTCTGGCTTCACCAAGTGGTTCTAATAAGGGACTTGCAACAAGAGACTTTATTCAGATACTGCTTCAGGAGCTGGATATTCCGATAATAGTAGATGCAGGTATCGGTCAGCCCTCCCAGGCGTGCGAAGCGATGGAAATGGGATGCGCTGCAGTTATGGCAAATACTGCTCTTGCAACTGCAGGAAATCAGCATTTGATGGCAGAAGCCTTCAGAAATGCTATAATAGCTGGTAGACAGGCTTATCTGTCTAGAAGTCCTGGAAAGTGACAAGGAATTTAATTCATCCGAGATAGGAGTAAAGAAATGAATTTTTTCAAGGATTATAATGTTAGAAAGAAGTTATTTGTAGGCATATCGCTGATCATATTCTTCTTCCTTGTATATAATATAAGATATGTATGGGTTGGCGCAGGAAAACTTATAAACATTTTCTCTCCGTTTATTATGGGGCTTGCGATAGCCTTTATCCTAAATGTTCCTATGAGATGGATAGAGAAGGGAATCTTTAGAGATAGAGAAAAGTA
>DFEN01000061.1 GCA_002368685.1 Lachnospiraceae bacterium UBA3801 | reverse complement strand
TTTTCATTTTATTTTCATATTCTTCAGGTAGTCTCATTTATCTAGTATGTGACATCTGCGTCACCCTCCGTATGAACTGGTTCTGGATTGATATTTATTCTTGAGTTTAGAAAATCGTACTCTCTTTTATAGGTTTCATCATTAGGATACTGCTGAACTAGAGCCTGAACCTTACTTAGAGCTCCCTCATAATCCATTTGTTTTTCTGAAACTATACAATCATTATATTTAACCTTGTCTAGATACAGGTCATCTTCTGCACTAAGCCCTTGATTTATTATAGGGATGGCGGCATCCAGATTATCATTATTTAGATAATATGTAGATAGCTGATAGGCAAGATATGTATTCATACCATACTTATCAATATAAATGTTATAGTAATTAACCATTTCATCGTACTTTTCCTGCTTCTGATAACAGCTTCCCAGGAAAAGAGCTATGGATGTATTACCACGGTTATATTCCTGCTCCAGGGTGGCTATAAAGGAATCATTAATATTTCCACTCTTTACTTCGTTTAGAGTACTAGATAGATTAATATATTCTTCTAGTTTATCCTTTGGTATAACCGTTTGTTTGTCCTCTTTGAGGCTTCTATAAGTATCAAGAGCTTTGTCATAAGCATCTGTTCTCATATAGCAAGCAGCTATATAGAATTTTGTATCCTGATCCATTTTGTTTGAAAACCACTGAGTTTCATTTAGTGAAGCATCGAATTTTGTGATAGCATCCTCATAGTTTCCTTCTTTGTAGGCTTTTATACCCTCTTTTCGGTAGGATTCTTTTTTTGAAATTGAATGCACTATGATGTAGGCGGCGCCGAGTATAACAACGATAGAAAAGATCGAACAAATAATCGCAAGCTGAATATTTCTTTTCTTTTTCTTATCGCGGCCTTTGGCCTTCTGCTCTTTAATGCTTTTTCTAATTCTTTTTTCTTCTATGGTATCTCGATTAGACATAAATTTAGTTCCTAATTCTCATTACGTAATGTTGTTTCAGCAAATCTCCAGGAATCTTTGCACATTCTCTCGAGATCAAACTTAGCTTCCCAGCCAAGCTCCTCTTTAGCTTTAGCAGGATTTGCGTAGCACATAGCTATATCCCCTGCACGTCTTGGTTTTATGCTATAAGGAATCTTAATGTTATTTGCACTTTCAAAGGCTTTAACAATATCAAGAACACTATAGCCGGTACCTGTACCAAGATTATATATATCTACACTCTCTGTTTTTTCGATTCTATTAAGAGCGGCTACATGACCAAGAGCAAGGTCTGTAACGTGGATATAGTCTCTTACTCCTGTTCCATCAGGAGTATCATAATCATTTCCAAAAACTCCAAGCTCTGGGAGTTTGCCAAGCGCAACCTGTATGATATAAGGCATAAGGTTGTTAGGTATACCATTTGGAGATTCACCTATAAGACCACTCTCGTCAGCTCCAATTGGATTAAAATATCTAAGAAGTATAACCTTCCATTCAGGATCTGGAACAGTTAAATCGCTTAGTATTCTTTCGAGATAAAGCTTAGTTGTACCATAAGGATTTGTTGTAGAAAGTGGGAAATCCTCTGTTATAGGACAACTCTTTGGAGAACCATAAACAGTTGCTGAGGAGGAGAAAATGATCTTCTTGCAACCATATTTATCCATTAATTTGCAAAGATTTATAGTTCCGGAAATGTTATTTTCATAGTATTTTAGAGGAAGATTTACAGATTCACCTACAGCCTTAAGACCTGCAAAATGAATAACTGCATCAAATTGATTCTCCTTAAAGATAACTTCCATTTCTTCTGGAACAAGCATATCGGCCTTATAAAACTTTGGTCTTGTTCCTGTTATTTTTTCTATATAATCAAGAGTTATTTCTTTTGAATTATAAAGATTATCAAATATTACTACTTGATGTCCTGCTTTGATCAGCTCAACTACTGTATGTGAACCTATGTAACCTGTACCACCTGTTACCAATATATTCATTACTCTTATTCCTTTCATAATTGACAATAATTTTTTGATATGTTAAGATTTCGTTTGTTAATCAGCCGGCGTGTTGGAATTGGCAGACAAGGCAGACTCAAAATCTGTTGGTGTGTGAGCACCGTGCGGGTTCGACCCCCGCCGCCGGCAAGTTTTAAAGAAGCGTTCTTGCTTCTTTTTTTATATCTCTTCATCCGGCATATCCTTAATGATATCCTCTATTTCAGACATTTCTTCGTCAGTTACTCCATCCTTTTTGATGATCTGTTTTAGCTTTTCAGCAACTCCAGGGATCATCTCAAGAACCTTACCAAGAGAACCTTTATCTTCATTAACATTAATTATTTCTGTATATCCATTTTTTATAACGATTATTGAGGTTGGAGAAAGCTTTCCTCCCATTCCTCCTCCTGCGTTATCTGATCTTTTACTTCCATATGCTCCAGCACCTACACCGAAGTTAACATCACAGAGAGGGATGATAGTTGTGTCCCCCACCTGAATAGGCTCTCCCACAACTGATTTTGATGTTAGAAATGCATCCATCCCCTTGAAAAGTGAATTAATTGTTGAATTGAAATCATTTCCGTTTGCCATAGTAACCTCCATTTTAGAAATATCTGAATTTGATTAATTATCTTATATTTTCTTAGCTAATTTATATGTTTTCCAGAAATCTCTACTGATAAGAATTCTGAGAACTGGAAATACAAATCTGAATATATATATTCTGCCCTTAATATCTATATCGCCTTCAATTACTTTGTTATAGAAATCAGGCTCTACGGTTAACCATTTTCCGTATAAAGGATAAAGTGTGGACATTTTACCTAGCATCATTCCTGTATCGGCGGAGGAACTTAGTCCCATCCTAAGATATCCTTTACTCTTCTTAGGTTTTATAGTTCCAAATAGTCTTTTTAAAACCTTGAGAGCTCTTGTTATGGTTCTTCTAACATATTCTCTATCTAGGAACTGCATTACATGATCATATTTAGTTATTAGATCATTCTTTTTCTTATCTAGCTCGGTCAGCTTATTGTCAAGCTTGTCGAGTCCTTCATCTATCTTATCAGAAAGTGGAACCTTTTCTTTTTCTATTTCCTGAATTTCTTCAGGTTCATTTTCAAGTTCATTTTCAGGTTCATTTTCAGGCTCAGATCCTAATACATCTGTTTCTGTCTGGACTGTAGTCTCAATTTGTTTTGCTTGCTTTGGTTCATCTTCTGAACTGAAATCTGGTATTAGTTCATCCTCG
Organism: Lachnospiraceae bacterium UBA3801; assembly: GCA_002368685.1. Taxonomy (GTDB): domain Bacteria; phylum Bacillota; class Clostridia; order Lachnospirales; family Lachnospiraceae; genus Eubacterium_Q. Next base: position 4,762 of record DFEN01000061.1, on the reverse strand, counting down.
TTACTTGACTGTTCTGCCACTTCTTCGACCTTATCCGTAGTGCTTGTGCTTGCATCATCAGAATCCTCATACATATCAAGTACATCGCCTTCTTCATACTCCTCAACTTCGTCAGGCTTTTCTTTACCTGGATATATCTTGAAGCATAGAAGCTTTACGGCGTAATCTAGTCCGGCAGCTTTATTATATTCTACAATTCCTCTGACTATTAAAAATCCGATCTTTGCTTTAGCGGATGTATCCTCCTCATTATGATTAGCAGATAGCCTATAGCTTATAGGTGTAAAAAGCACTAAAGCAAGGATTAAAAGGATTAGACCAAGTATTACCAGAAGAATTATTCCTATTACCTTAAGAATGGTAAGAAATATCATCATATTGCTTTTTCCAATCCAAAATATTTAAGGATATCAGCGGAGCCATATTCGTTATATGTATCCTCTATAATATCGCGTACAAGCTCCTTGGCATGTTCTCTGCTAGAGGAAATGCCAAGAATATTAATAGTTACTTTTTTCTTTTTATAGTAAGGCTGAAGAAGCTCGTTGTAATTATATATCTCCATTATTCCAGCTTCGAATAGAGGCGTCGTAACAATATAGAGATTATTTACTGGGCGCTTAAGCTTAATAGATATAAGCTCTTTACGGAATTTCTTCTCTTTATCGGCCTTAGTATATACACTTTTTGCTAATTTGAATTTCATGTATTATCCCATCAATTCATTTATTAGTCCTTCGCAGGCTGTTAGCTCTGACATATCAGCGCAGCTGTTAAGGGCATAACTAAAGTATTCATGTATTTCTTCCTTGGAATTAAAGAATACAGGCATTTGAGCAAGTATTTTAGCCATAATACTTCTTCTCTGCATTTTTCCAAGAGTTTTAAAGCTTTCTTTTATATCATTTATCAGTTCATCTGTCTCTTCTTTGATAAAGACTTCATCTGCCTCATCTACAACTACAGTAAATTCAGATTCATCTATATCCATAAAGAGAGATGTTGAAGTAAGTCTGTCGGCTTTATTTAAAGAATCAAAATTATTCTTTACATCCTCGCCATATATTTCGTAGTATCTATTCTTTAGTTCATCAAGATTGCCTGCCAGGAATGCAAGGTCCTCATAAGAACTCTCCTGTACACCTTCAAGCTCGATAAATAGTTTATCAAAGGTATCAGCGGCCTCATAAATATCATCAGCACTTACTATTTCACTGATTATTTTTGCTGCAACCTCATACTTAGCGCCAAGCTGTTCTTTATCTGATATTGGGTTTGTATAAAGAATTACAAGTACATCATTAATAATTTCTGTAAGCATCAGATAATTTGTTACAGCGGATTGAATAGATTCAGAAGCATCAGTTATTAGTCCTGATAGCTCATCATATGTCTTTTCATCAAGTTTTATATAATCAGCATCTCTTAGAGTTACATATGTCTTATATAGATCCGGATAAGCCTCTTCTATTCCCTCTGGTACATTTATAAGTGCTGAGTCTCTAATAGAATCTGTATAGTCGAGCACAGATCTCTTCTCACTTCCCTTATATAGAGCGATTGAGGTTTCGATAATATTATAGAAATGATCTCTAGACATTCTGACTGGTAGCTGAGCAGTAAAATCCTTGATTCGAGAATTGATAAGCATAGTATCATCCTCTGAGAAAACAAACTCAAACATATTATTAGCCAGCTGCTCGAGATTTATGTCTTCGTTTACAAAGCCTTTAAGTGCAGGCTCCTTACGATTAAGGATATATTCGTATACCTCTAAAGCATCTGTATAGAAAGTTAGTATTTTCATGTTTCGGGTGATGCTGTCTCTTATATCTATAATTGATTTAAGTGTTTCGGTATCAGATGGAAGTTTTTCAACATAGACTCTTCTAAGAGCCATATTGATTATATCTATATAGTCTTCTATCTCATCTCTTCTGTCGAGACTGATATCCTCTGACATCTCAAACATTGTGAAAAGATTCATTGATAGCTTGATGGTTGCATAATTTTCAAAGGAAGCCGCAGTAAGCTTCTGATATTTTAAAAGGGCATTTTCTCTATCTCTATCAGCGTTTATATCTGTGAGTAGTATTTTGCCTGTCTTTTTCATTTTAATTACCTGTCTTTCTTATATCGTTTTTACTGAATATGTTCGTGAGTATATAAATGTTCTGAACAATATTCATAATTTCCATTACATTTTGAACAGAATCTAAATTCAAGATTTGGGTTACTCACCTCTGTTCTACCGCAAACTGCACATTTATGTATTGAGATGCCTTCCGGATTACCGTATCCAGGAGGGATTATTTTTGAGGAGCCTGGGAACTTAATGGTTCCGTCAGAATTATATTTTATATCTTTTGGTTTCGAGCTTTTAGGCTTATAACCGCTCTTAAATTTTCTTTTACGCTTAAGATCTGATGGACTTGGAATATAACGCTTCTTGTTGATAAAGAAGTAAATGAAATAATTAAGTATTGAAGCGATAACAATAAGCTTAGTGAATAAACCACCGATTATGAAATAATACAGAAGTATAATTAGATCAATATATCCAAGCCATTTCATTTTTAGTGGAAGAATGAAATACATATATACTATTCCATCACCACCTACTACAGTAAAGGCGAGGAATATACTCATATATACGAAGCGCATTATATCTACGCCTGCATACATATCATCTATGCTAAGTATTCCGGTATTAAACAGTCCTAGATTATACTTTAGAACTCCGCCTAATATAACGAAGATATCTATTAGTACGAAGCCGCCTATAACATATAGGTTATACATAAGCCTTCCCCAATACATCTCCAGTCTTCGGCCTATTGAGTAATAAAAGTATAGGTTGATAGGCAAAATTATCATCATCCATAGAGATCCACCGATTTCATAGGGAACAGTAAATATCCATGTAAAGAAACGCCAATACTGACGATTTACAATTGCATCATATGGGATAAGAAGCAGTTTAGAATAAGCTTCAGGGGCTGAATATCTAAGAATATAACCCATTATTGTGCATATCAATATTACATAATATAGATATGGGATACCAAAATCTTCATGTTTTTTTAGAAACTTAGTTGTTTTATTCATGTTAATCCTCTGTTAGTAAACTATGTCCAATGGACACAAAATAACAAACTAAATTATACGATAAAACGCCTTAAAACTCAAGAAATTGTAACTGTATATTTGGATTGAAATAAACAAATCAATGCATTATAATATCATGGACTATGTGAAAGCATATAAATAAGTAGAAAAAATATTAAAAGGAGACAATCATCTTGAAACATCTTGGAATTGATATAGGCTCTACAACAGTTAAAATTGCTATAATTGACGAAGAAAACAAGATACTCTATTCGGAGTATCAGAGACATTTCGCAAAAATAAAGGAAACTCTAAAAGAACTTCTGGAAAATGCAGTTAAAGCTATAGGTGATACAGAGGTTTCTGCATGTATCACAGGTTCTGGTGGTCTCGCCTTGTCCAATGTAATTGATATCCCTTTTGAGCAGGAGGTTGTTTGTGTATCCAGTGCTCTTAAGACATATGCTCCTAAGACTCAGGTGGCTATTGAGCTCGGTGGTGAGGATGCTAAGATCATTTATTTCTCCAAACATGGAATCGAACAAAGAATGAATTCAGTTTGTGCCGGTGGTACAGGCTCTTTTATTGATCAGATGGCTGCTCTTCTAATGACAGATGCATCTGGTCTTAATACGCTTGCTAAGGACTATGACACAATTCATCCTATAGCTGCTAGATGTGGTGTTTTTGCAAAGACAGATATTCAGCCTCTTATTAATGAGGGAGCTACAAAGCCTAATCTATCAGCTTCTATTTTCCAAGCTGTTGTTAATCAGACTATTTCAGGACTTGCTTGTGGTAAGCCTATTAGAGGCTATGTTGCATTTCTTGGTGGACCACTTCATTTCCTTGATCAATTAAGAGCTAGATTTATTGATACATTAAATCTTGATGATGAGCATGCTATCGTTCCAGATAATTCTCATCTATTTGCGGCTTCTGGTGCAGCTTTTCATGCTGAAGATGATAATGTAATTACTCTTCAATCTCTTGCTGATAAGCTTACCCCAGAGCTTAAGATTGAGGTTGAGGTTAATCGTCTTGATCCTCTCTTCGAGTCCGAAAAGGATTATAAAGAATTCTCTGAAAGAATGGCAGACTACAAGGTTAGACGTGGAGATCTAAGTACTTACAAGGGAAATGTATTCCTTGGTATTGATGCAGGTTCTACTACTACTAAGCTTGCTCTTATTGGTGAAAAAGGCGAGCTTCTGTATGATTTCTATAGTAATAATAATGGTAGCCCTGTAAATACAACTATCAAGGCCATGAAGGAAATATATAGTTTACTGCCTGAAGGTGTAAAGATTGCAGGAAGCTGTTCAACTGGTTATGGTGAAGCTCTGCTTAAGTCTGCCTTTAATCTGGATTATGGTGAAGTTGAGACTATAGCGCATTATACTGCCGCTGCTTTCTTTAACCCAGAAGTGGATACTATCCTTGATATTGGTGGTCAGGATATGAAATGTATCAAGATCAAGGAAGGCGTTGTAGATAATGTAATGCTAAATGAGTCCTGCTCTTCTGGATGTGGTTCCTTTATAGAGACATTCGCAAATTCTCTTGATTATCAGGTAAAAGATTTTGCTAAAATCGCACTCTTTGCTAAGAGTCCTATAGATTTAGGTTCTAGATGTACCGTATTTATGAATTC
>DFEN01000117.1 GCA_002368685.1 Lachnospiraceae bacterium UBA3801 | reverse complement strand
GAAAATGATAACGGGAACAATTATTCGAACCAGCTTCTCTTTAATGGTGAGATTTGGTATTGCACCTTCTCCTTCACCCTTAGCCTCTTCGCGGTCTGCCATAATAATACCGAGCAGGAATACTGGAGGAGTGTTGTACCACCAGTTGCCGCTTATAAGAATGTAGCAGATAATGCTATATATCAGAATCCAAACTGCCATTAATATATGGGAAAACCTATTTTCTTTTCTATAAATAAAGAAGAAGCCAAAGTACATAGCTATAATGGCATAGACAAACCAAGAATAAGGATTTATTGGCAGATAAACCGAACCATATAAATGTCTAACAACCAGATATATGATATTCGTGATCACGAATATCATAAGAATCCTATTGGTTCTTCTTACAAGAAATCCCTTAAAGTAGTCCTCATCATCCTTCATTCTTTTTCTTAGTCCATAACCGGAACAAAAGAAGAAGAACGATACCAAGAGATATCCTATAGGCACAAAAGGCTCCAGCCCGTGTTGTCTTACGCCGGCTGGAACCCAAGAAGCTGACACCTTCTGCCCAAGATGGTGCATCATAATAAGAATGGCAAATAAGCCAAGTATGTTTTTTGATCTTGCTTTACTCATATAACTCCCTAAAGCATTTACTACTATTAACCTTTAACCTTTTATAAACCTTTTATTATATCTTCGAGCTTACTCTTTTCATTAAGTGTAGGCTCTTCGAGTACTCTTTCAAGAAGGTAGGATAGCGTTTCTCCAACCTTCGGCCCCTTTGGAATGCCCAGATCCATTATATCCTTTCCATTAACGGCTAGGTCTTTTATAGATAAAGCATTTCCTTCTTCCATTATCTCGTCATGAAACCTTATGATATTACTCAGAACCTCCTGACGCTCCGCCAGACGGTAATCACTCTGTCCCTTCATATCAGCTCTTTTGATATCTAAATACTCACCAAAATACTGCTCCCCCATTGAGCTAAGCATCTTTCGAACTGACTTCTTTGTTATAACTCCTGAGATACCATAATCATGCCATCTAACAATCTTCTTAACATCGCGGATGGTATCATTGTCCATCCGGAGTCTCTTCAGAATCTTAGAGGACATTTCCTCACTTACCATCGCGTGACCCTTGAAATGGTCCACACCCTTATCATCAGTTGTTTTACACTGTGGCTTACCTATATCGTGAAGGAGTGCCGCATAGCGCATGACCTTGGTAGGTGGAACATTTTTAATTACTTCAACAGTATGTCTTCCTACGTCGTACATATGATAAGGCGAGTTCTGCTCTGTCTCCATCATCTTATCAAATTCAGGAAGTATGATACTGGTTATTCCCAGCTCATACATATCTACTACCTTTTCTGGATGGTCTGAGATAAGTAGTTTAGTGAGTTCTGTTTCGATCCTCTCCGCGCTCACCTGAGAAAGCTCTGGCGCATGCTTAGCAGCTGCCTCTCTCGTAGCTGAGTCCACGCTGAACCCAAGCTGAGCTGCAAAACGAACGGCTCTCATAATTCTAAGTGCATCCTCATCAAACCTGTCATCAGGATTTCCGACACATCTTATAACGCCCTCTTCCAGATCCTGAATACCGCCATACAGATCCACTATTCCAGTTTCATCATTATATGCCATAGCATTAATAGTGAAATCTCGTCTCAGCAGATCCTCAGATAGTTCCCTGGTAAAGGTCACTTCGTCAGGTCTTCTGTGATCAGTATACTCTCCATCTATTCTATAGGTCGTAACCTCGTAGCCCTGATCCTTTATGAGTACCGTTACAGTTCCGTGCTGCAAACCCGTATCAACCGTACGACGGAATATATTTTTCACCTCAAAAGGAGTAGCGGATGTAGTAATGTCCCAGTCATTAGGTGTTCTTCCTAGTATACTGTCCCTTACACATCCACCAACTGCATAGGCCTCGAAACCTTTCTTATTCAGTTCTCCTATAATAAACCTCACGTCCTGAGGCATTTCAATCATCATTTTTTATTCTGTCCCCAATAATTATTCTTAGGTACTTCCTTATCAATCCTCTGTATCACTATTCCGCCAAGAATGTATCCCAGTATTTTCTCTACATTCTCTTTATTTTTTCCCATATCAAAAAGCTGCGTAGGCATAGCACATTCAGACTTGATTTCAACCATAGTCTGCTGCTCATTATATGGGAACATATGGAGATCTATCTTTTCTCCCCAAGAAGCAAAGTTTATAGATGCAGACATATGGAAGTTTACTCCTCCTCTTCCATCTGCTAACTCACTTACAATTGTAAAGCCCTGAATCGCTCTGGCTCTTTGTACCAGGGTCATCAGTTGTGCTGTGGCAAGTACCTTATCCGTATATTTAGCTGCCATATTTTCCTCCAAATAATAAAAATATCAGCACTATTCTAACACAAAACTACTCATTTGTTATAATAATCTTTCCATCAACTATATCTATCTTAACCCGGTTACTGTCTATTCCTGCCGCTTCTCTCATTTCCGCTGATAGTCTGACTCGGCCAGCCTTGTCCAGGATAGAGAACTCTTCATGAGAATCATCACTAGATGAAGCAACTCCTGTTCCGGCTGTTGCATTATATTCTGGTTCCTCATTTGCGCCCTCCTTGAGCAGAGCCTCGCCAGCCTCTATCTTCTTCTTATACTCTTCCTTGAGGATACGCTCCGAACTAATCTTTCCATCTGAAATCATAACTACTCTATCAACCCGGTCTGCCAGACTGATATCATGAGTAACTATAATAATGGTAACTCCAAGGGATCTATTAATCTCGCGGAAGAGATCCTGAAGCATGATGGAAGTCTTTCTATCTACCGCTCCCGTAGGCTCATCCATAAGCAGAAGCTCAGGTTCATTCACAAGCGCTGTTGCTATAGCAACTCTCTGCTGCTCACCACCGGACAGCTGAGTAGGGAAACTCTTTTCCTTATGTGCAAGTCCAACTGCTTCGAGCATTTTCATCGCTCTTTCATGCTTTTCCTTCTTGCTCATATCTGAGAAGAGCAATGGCATTTCAACATTTTCAACAACCGTGAGATAATTCAGCAGATTATCTGCATTCTTCTGCCATACAAAACCGATATGATCATTTCTGAACTTGGCCAGCTCCTTCTCACTCAGCTCTGCGATATTCACTCCATCATATGCCACAAAGCCGGCACTTGGCTTATCGAGTGCGCCAAGCATATTAAGAAGAGTGGACTTACCACTTCCTGATTTACCGATAATGGCAGTGAGCTCTCCACGTTGAATCTCGAGATCTAGTCCCTGAAGCGCCATAACCTCTATACCTTCAGATTTGAAGATACGAACCAGGCTGTCACATTTGATGTAAGGGACAGATTCTTCCTCTGAGTCTTCCAGCTTGCCGGAGACTTCTTCACTGTCAGTTTCGATGTTCATATCATCCCTTTCATCTTCGTGAGAACTAGCATCTGACTCTACTCCTGCCTCTATCTTCTCCTCTACACTCGGCTCTTCTTTAGTTTTCTTCTTAAATATACTCATAGTTTTCCTTTTATAATTGAATCAATTTATCCGCCAGTTCTGAGAGTCGGATATCATGTGTTGTCATGATAACAGTTAGGTTCTCAGTTCTCGTCATATTCTTGAAAAGATCTGCTATATATATACCCGTCGTTGTATCCAGCGCTCCCGTTGGCTCATCTGCGAAGAGAATATCCGGCTTATGAGCCATTGCTCTAGCTATTGCTATACGCTGTCTCTCACCACCTGAAAGCTCCGCTGGAAAATGCTTTGCTCTATCTGCGAGTCCAACCTTCTCCAGAACCTCTTGGATTCTCTCATCACGGTTTCCTTCGTACCCTGCAGTACGTAGACCAAAATCTATATTCTCGTAGGCCGTCATTACTGGTATAAGTGCTACGGACTGGAAGACGAAACCTATTTTATATCTTCTCAGATTCTCTTTATCCTTTACACTCATATGTGAAAAGCTTCTTGTATTACCGTCTCCAGGATCATATATGATATCCCCTGAAGTCACATCATCAAGAGTACTGAGAATATTCATAAAGGTTGTCTTACCCGAACCGGAACGACCCATCAGCATGATGAGCCTATCCTTTGGAAAATCATAATTAACGTGATCGAGAACCGTAAGTGTCTCGCCACTTCCCAAAGGATATGCCTTCACGACATCTCTTGCTGTAAGTATGTTTTGAACATTTTCTTCCATAGACTTTCCTTCAACAAATCCTTAATCGTCTCCAAGCTTGAGAGCCTCTGTAATATTGAGACCTCGAACTATTCTTCTGATCCAGAAGACGCAAACAAGTATTACTATCAGCAGTGCTGCCGCCAGTTTTATCAGGTCTCCACCATACGAGCTGGTAAAGACATCTATATTATGCTTCTCCGGCAGATATACTGCTGCGAAGATTTTAACAAAGAACTTCGACGCTAGCATTCCTGCCACAATTCCTGCAAATATCGACATAAGCGACATGAATATCTGTTCCATTCCCAGCATATTATTAATCTCGCCCTTGCTTATACCCATTGCTCTATAGATACCAAACATAAGCTCGCGGTCCCTGATAGAGGTTATCCAGTAAATCATATAACCAATAATACAAAGAATCAGAGCTATAAGGAAATCCGCGGTGAAGAGACCATTTGTAATCTGCAAAATAGCCGAAGCCTTTGCCTCATCCACCTCATCTCTCCAGGATACAACTTCATCCAGATATCTACTCTTCTTCGGAAAGGCATCCTTAACCTTCTCGTTAACTATATCCGCCTCTCTGCCATCTCCTTCTATACCATCCTCTGCTTTTCCCCATACCTCATAAGGAAGCACTCCAAAATGGCTGGTTGCATTTCCGTAGTTAACTACGGCTAGGTAGTTTTCCTTTTCTGATATCTTGAACTTACCATCAACGTTATTATATTCATATTTGTATTTATTATAGCCCGGCCATGAATCAACAATAGCCACGATCTTATAATCCGTATGTGCATAAGCCCCTGAAATACCCGTCTGTTTTGGAGGATACATATCACAATTGAGGCTGTCTCCTACCTTAAGATCAAAGAGCTCCGCAAGGTTCTCGGATATTATTACTCCATCCACTTCTGCTGCGAGCTTATTGAGATAGTTAAACCAATGCTCCTCTGTTAGGCCCTCCCTCAAAAAGGCCGTCTCACCGAATTCCTTTGTATGAATAGCCATAAATGTAACATCCGGAGTTTCCTTGCCCTTCACCTTAAGAGTTGCTCTATCTGAAACAAGAACCCTGGTAATCGAGGAAAATGTCCCATCCTTAACCAGGCTCTCGTATGGATTATAATCCGGCTCATTAAACTTCCATCTTCTATCTTCTGGAGGTCCTACGATTACTGCATTCCAATGCTCCTTTATCCTTATATCTGCACCTACGCTGTATCTAATTCGCTCTTCTTTATTCTTATTAATAGTTCTCGCCATATTCGCATTGAAGAGACTCATGGCAACCGTCATAACAAGGAATATGGATATTATGCTCGATGCCTTTCTGGTACGCAGAATCTGAAGAATTCCCGCATAGGTTACAGGCTTAAACTTCCTGGCCCCAAGCTTGTAGTAAAGCTTCATAAGATAGAAAATAAGTCTCAGCATAAGCATTCCACAAGCAAATAAAAACAGGGATGAATTGATGAATATAATTGGGTCTATTCCATCTCCATTTAAAACACCCCTGGAAAGTGTCTGGATCTGCTTGTTGTAGTTATACATAAGATAAATCGATATAATGAGCAAAATAATATCTATAAAATATTTCTCCCAGGATGGAGCAAGAGAATTCTTTCTTCTATTTTTCTTCTTCTTAAAGTATATAAACACTGGTATCAGCATAACTATAACTGCAAGAAGTGCAGCCACAAAGGCAGACAGTAGCATAGATATACTAAAACGGTAGTCCCTTACGCTTATTCCATTTCCACTCAGGCTAAATCCCATGAAGTCGGTAACACTAGCGACAACCTTACCAAAAAGGAAGCCCAGACCTAAGCCTAACGGTATGCTTATACCCGCCAGCAGGAAGGACTGAATAACATAGAGTCCGATCAGCCTGGCCTTACTCAAACCTCTATTCTTAAGTGTAGTCATTTCGCCATCTTCAGAATCAATTATTCTAAATGCAATCATTCCAATAAATATGAGAACAAGCACAATAAGCGGAAGCACAATTACATATAGCATTTGCTCAACAGACTTACTATCCTTACGATATTCGTCAACGATAGGTGTGACATTTTCAACCAGAGTCTCATCCTTGGCTTTAAACTGCCCCAGGACATTATCTATCTCATATATTCTACCAGGAGTGACATATCTATAATCAAAGGACATATATGAATTATAGTAAATATCCTTTGGGTACTTCTTAGCTATAGTCTCAAAATCATCCTTAGCTATAAAAGCTCCGTAGCCCATATCCAAAAGGGGAGTTTGCCAGAAATAGTCATTCTTAGTCTCAGAAATAATACCACTTACATATAAGGTCAGCAGATTATCCTCGGATTCAGACTGTCCATATATCAGCTTATTACTTGTGATTAAAGTTCCTGGAACAAGACTGAGACTATCCGCTGTATATTGACTTATAAGGCAAGGAATTGCACCCTCTGGAATATCAATTCCCTCCGGTAGATACTCTGAAACATCTTCATATAAGTCTACCCCAGACACGATATCATAATGCTCTGAAAGCTCTTTACCGGACTTGCCTAAGCCTTCTTCCATGTAGCATAGATCTAAATGACCATTTTTGTTATATAAAGGATAATCAACGGATATATTTTCATAACTAACTATCCTTTGTGATCCAACTATTGGTAGCTGCATATATTTATCCCAACTGGCTTCATATGCCTGGATATCTTTATCTATTACATCAACTGCTCTTTCTGTTTCTGATAACTCCTCAAAAACTGAAGCTCTTAGAATTCCCTTACGACTAAGTGTCATAGGGAACTGATGAGTCTTCTCGTTTTGACTAACAAAACCACGCTGAATAAGCTTCGAGCGGGATCCATCTCGAAACATCATAATCATAGCAAATACCATAACGATAGAAACTATTCCTATCACGAGGCACATGTACAGCTTATACTTATTCAGAATTTTCGTAATAATATATCTCAGCATAATCTTACTTTAGAACCTTATCTCCAGGCTCTACTCCATTTAATATCAGTTTTGTGCTTGTTGCCGCCTGCGGATGATAAACATCTACATATTCCTTGACGATTTGATCTCCTTCAAGTTTCCAAACATAATACTTAAACTCATCATTTAATTGCGACTGCTCTGACCTAAGGGCCGATGCAGATATTACTACAGCGCCTTTTACATCAACACCGTTAAATGTAATTTCACATTTAGTTAGATCTTTTTCTTCTATCCTTGAATCCATTTCTACGTAGAACTGGAACTCAGCATTCTTACTAAATGGTGCTGAATAGGTTACACACGGTTTTCCATTTCTTGTAAATAACATATATCTATCAGAGATACCGTTCTTTCCTATACAGGTTCCGGTGGTGGTTTTAGAACCTTGCTTTAAGGTTACAGTTCTACCCACTGTCGCACTTATTGGAGGTATAGCCGAAAGCGAACCCATAACAGCAAAGAGTCTGGTGTTCTCCTCCTCTTTACGAATTCCTTCAGCCATAATAAAGGAATTCTTTTCGATAACACTATCTTCATTAAATGCCACGAATTCTATTCTTCCAGGTCCTGTAGAATACTGCGTATAATCAGAACGGCCATCCATCACAGTAGTACCCTTTCTCATCTTCTGTAATACTGAGGAGAGGTAGCCTCTATTAGCAGTGTAGTCCTTACTGGAATAGTCTTCCTCATAGTCTAAAATGTTTGACTGACAGTCCAGTCTTTCAGATAAATACATATTTTCCCTTATTGCATCAGTATCTGTACCATAGTCAGGATCTGCATATGTTAATGCCTCATTTATCCCGTTCTTACCATCCTCGTAAGCCTTAATTGCTTCTTTTCTAGCCGCATCCAGATCATCTATATCATCACTGATCTCGTCTATCTCTCCTTTTCCTACAGAAGACTCGATGGAGAAAAGAGCATCTCCCTCAGAAGCATCTCCTATATCTCGCAATTTTCTATAAGTTCCATTAACCTCTGCAACATAGATATCGTAGTATGGATATGCGAAGTTTACTGTCTTGGTACTCTGTTCCTCACTGTAATCTCCGATAGAGGCAACTTCAACCTCATACTTTTCAGGAACTAGAGCAGTATTCTCATAGAAAACCTTCTCGCCTTCCTTGAGTCCAGACTTGACCTCCGTATAGAGCCCGTCTGTTTCTCCCAGCTCAACTATTCGCTTCTCCTTTTCACCATTTTCATTTTTTATATATATATAATCTTCGTCCGTACCGTAGTTTATAGAATCATTTCCAACAACAATTTTAGGGGTATTCTTCTCTTCCAAAAAGCAGAGAATAACATCTACTCCCATTGTCAGCTTCTCCCCCGGAACCTCAAATCCCATGCGAGGATTCTTTTTTACTGATGTCGCATAAGCAACCTCATCTGTTGTATACTTTTTCTCTACAAGATTTACCTGTTTGCCATTTATATAAGCCCACTTACTCTTGTAATCATTATATTGATAATTATCGAGAGTTATATCTTCACATTCTATATAGAGATCATTCTCATCAATTATAGTTATAATGTTCTCATATGGCGAAGCCATATTGGACTTAGTCACATCCTTAACAAAACAAACTCTTCCGGAGCATGGGGCGGTAAGTGTACAACTTGACACTTCGTTCTGAAGCTTAGTTAGAAGTGCTCTCTGTTCACTTATCTTATTATCTATATCTGCAAGCTCGTATCTTTTATTCTCTTCTTCTATGAGAACATTTTTATTCTTCTCATTTATACCGTCTGCATCCTGAAGATATTCTTCTATAAGTCTCTCATAACCTAATATATTGATAGTCTCATTGGATACATTTTCCTGTTTAGCTCTTAGTCTCTGAAGAGAGGCAATAGAATTCTGAAGCTCACTTATCTGATCATTATTATCAGAGGTTCCACCTGACACCAGAACTTGACCTTCTTCTACGTAATCACCAACACCAACATTTATCTGAAGTATCGGAAGCGGCTTCTCAGAGAAAACCGGATACTCCGTAGGAACAACTGTTGCCTTATGATATTTAACACTACCAACTATTCTCTTCGTTACTGTTCTATAGGATTCAGCAAGAGAGGTAGGTTCCATAAGTTCAGGAACCTCCTCGGCTGTATCGCCACAAGCAGTAAGACCACCAAATAGCATTAATGTCTCTGCAACTAGAAGAACTACAGCCACCTTAACCTTAGCCAAAATATTAAATTGTAGTAAACCTTTTCTCTTCATACCTTTAACCCGGGATTAAAACAGCGTCGCCTTCATCCAGTCCTTCATTTATTACAACATATGCTCCAACTACATCTCCAACCTTGACCTTCACCGTCTGGAAATTGCCATCTTCCATTTCCTTTATTACGTAGGCTTCTTCATCCTGAACGAGTATTGCCCTTTTATCTACATAACAAACATTCTTTAGTTCAGCCTTTTCCTTTGTCAGTGTAAGCACGTGATCTTTAAGTGGTACATCATTTACCAGCTTAAAATATACCTTGTTAAAACTGCTAGCATCACCCGCGCTAGCCTCTTCATTTGGATTCTCTATAACCTCTACTTCATATTCATTTAAAGCATAAACAGCTTTAAACTTATCGCCCACCTTGAATTCCATATCAGAATTAGAATTCAATATGTCTGATTCACTTTCCAGCGAAGCCTTATCAAGTACATAATATCCATCATCTGTGTAAGTCTTTATAATTGGCGAGCCTACAACTAAGAAACCGCTCCTAACAGATTCATTTACAAAGCTTACAACTCCATCCTTTCGAGCAATTATATTCAGATTCGAATATAGTCCATTTACATCCGATATATACTGATTCGCTACATATATATCATCTCCCAAATCCTTTATCTCAGCACTATAGTCCTGGGAGCTATCTATATTCTGCAGATTAATTAAATGTTCTCTCTTCAGCGCTTTTTCACTCTTAGTTGAGGACCATTCTCTACTCCTTTTATCAAGGACCTCCGAACTGAATGTCAGAAGAGTTTGTCCTGCTGTAACGCTTTCACCCTCTGACACTAGGAGCTGATCCAGCTTTGCATCATACAGAGTCTCCATTTCTTCCATCTTTTCTGAGAATAAAGAATACGATTCCTCAGAATATCCCGAAAGCTCTATCTTTGCTTCAAAGGTAGGAGTAAGGTCACCCTTTTGAACAGTTACCTTTTCACCTTCTTGTCGATCATAGGAGATTTCGAGTGGCGATGTAAGTGGATCCATATCAGCATTTCCACAACCTGTAAGCATTAAAATAGCAAGAGTAAGACCAGCCGCCATAAATCTTCTAGCGACAGCCCTACTCTTACCATAATTCTTACTATAATTTTGTGTCCACATTCTCATCTATTCAAAGCTCCAATAATTTATATCTAATATAGAACCGTCCATAGCATTTACTCTGACACTTGCCACATGTGTGCCATCATAGTTTCCTAATAGTGTTATATTCCAAATAGGAATAGTCATATATTCATCACTGTCCTCCTCCTCTGAATATGGAGCATAGTTTAGTGACATATCTCTTATCTGAACTGTACTTGGATTCTCTAATTTTTCTGGTTCAAACTGATCCGCCAGCCCCTCCTTAACAGATTCTTTAACTTTTTCTATATCCAGAAGCTTAACGTTTTCAACTGCATCGATGGTCTCTTCCCTTATTTCAAGATCCACGCCATATATACCCTTACTCGTAACCTTGATAATGCCTTTATTAACAGCTCCCATATTAAAGGTATGCATATAATTGAAGGAACCCGCTAAAGCGTCATATTCTGTACCCAAAAATAGTGCATATCCATCTACATAAAAATTAGGTTCACCAGCAGCATCTTCAATATCCTGTCCATGACTTGCAAGGTACTCATATACGCTTATTTCTGAATTCTCATGACTAGCCATATATTCCGCGTACAGATCCTTCTGTTCTGCGAGTATACTGTAATCAACTCCTTGGCCCTCTGTCCCTGCTCTGATCGTACTTAAATAATCTGAGTCAGAAAACATAAGAACAGAGTTTCCTCGCTCTATATTCACAAAACTACCTGTTATAAAGGTAGAGTTCATGAAGCTGGCTAGATTATCAGTAACAGCAAACTTGTAGATTTCTGAGCTTTCCGTTGTTTCAACAACTCCACCTATTTGTAATTTATCCTTCAGAAATGTATCTGCCTCTGATCTAATATCGCTCATACTCTTTGTACATTTGTTGTCATACTCAATAGGTTCCCCCATCATTGTGTTTGATTCAGCAACATAAAGAGACTTAAAATCATGCTCTGGATAGTAATCCTTTATGCTTATAGGCTCAAAGAATATATACTTAACCGAAGCTACATAATCATATGCAAGTATCAGTCCAAATCTTTCGCCCTTATAATCTCCTTCATACATATGAATATACATATTCTGATCATCAACCCACTTAAAGCTTTCTGTTGATGCCGAAGTAATAATCGTGTAATCTCTGTCCATTCCAATCCATTCATCGTCGGCTTCAGAATCATCTACTGCCATGTAATACTCACTAGTCTGCTTTATTTCCCTATACTTATACATCATTGGCATATAGTCTGTTTCATTTACATATTTCAGTTCCTCCAGCTTCTTTGCAGAATCTCCGAAGAGTGCCTCTACTATTTTCTCCTCGTCTGCTTTCCCATCATTTACCGCTTTCTTGGTATATACATTTAGACCATCCAGCTCAGGAACCGTGTAGTTTATATTCATCTCGAAAGGAATTCCCTTTATATTAAACTCATCCTTCCATTCCACTTTTTTACCATATATATCTCTGAGCGCCTGACCATTACCAGACTCAACTGAAATCCCATCCGTGTTTGTACTAGAAGTCGCTGCAGTATCTGTGCCTCCCGCCTCAGCACCATAATCATCAACAACCGTCTTGCCCTTGCCACAGCCGCCAGCAGATAGACACAAGGTTACAGCAAGCACACAGCTTATTACTTTTTTAAACTTAATGTTTCTCATACTAGCCTTCTCCTTTTATCATTTACAAAGGTGCATTTTCCTTCACTCTAATCTAGATACTACTTTCCATTTGTATCGAGAATGTATCAAAATATTATTTTTTTTGATACTTTTTTTGTTCATTTAAAAAAATAATGCTATACTCTTTACTGTAATAGTTTTATGAATTACTAAAGTGAAGGTAAAGTAAATGATTAAAATACTTATTATTGAGGACGAAAAGCCCATCTCAGATCTCATGGTCATGAATCTGACAAGAGCCGGCTACAAATGCACTGCCAGATATAATGGTAGAGAAGCCGCCGATCTACTGGAGGAAAATCAAAGTTTCGATCTCATCCTCCTGGATGTTATGCTCCCTGAGATAAATGGATATGAGTTAATGGAATATATCAGGCCTATGAATATCCCTGTTATTTTTATTACTGCAATGAACTCTCTTGATAACCGCATCAAGGGACTCACTTCAGGTGCAGAGGACTATATCGTTAAGCCGTTTGAAATAGTTGAGCTGCTGGCTCGAATCAGTATAGTTCTTCGAAGATATAACAAAACGGATACAATTCTAGAGTATAAAGATATTAGGATAGATACAGAGAACAGAGTAGTGGCCCAGAAAATCTCTTCCGAAGATTACGGGGAAGTTAAACTTACCCCGAAGGAATTCGACCTCTTAGTGCTCTTTGTTCGCAATAAGAATATAACCCTATTCAAGGACAAGATCTTTGAAACTATTTGGGAGACGGAGTGGCAGCCCGAATCCAGAACTGTCGACTTGCACGTCCAAAGACTTCGTAAGAAGCTGGGACTAAAGGACGAGCTTAAAACCGCCTATAGTACAGGCTACAGACTAACGGAGTAAGTATTTATTGATAAAGGAATAAAGGCATTATGAAATTCCGATACAAGGTTCTTCTTATCAACATTATAATTATAGTTATAACCCTGTCTGTTTCAGGTTTTTTTATGACGTCTAGACAAAACCGTCTTCTGATGGAAGCAGAGATTAAAACCGCTGTTACAGAAAATAACCTCGCAGAGTCTGCTATCGAATATTCCCTCCTTGATATTGTCAACTCCCCTCGTCTCAGGGTAGAGGATTACCTTCCTTCAATATCTGATAGAGTCAGCTCCGGAATGCTTAGCTCTACAACCAACTTATATGTTTTGTACAATTCTAAGATTCTATACTCACCAAAAGATTCTGAGGCGAAACCTTCTGATAAACTGATATCAACATCAACAGATTCAATTAAGAAATATCAAATAATAAAAGAAGGCGATAAAACCTACGTCTATGTTAGTGCCACTATTCAAGTTAATAATTCCATCGTTTCCATCATTACAAGCCATGATATAACCGACACAAAAAAAACAATGGATTCATCGATTCATCTCTATGAGCTATTTATCCTAATTACTCTTTTAGTATCCGGGCTTCTTGTCTATATGATTACCAAGCTTCTTACCCGGCCACTAGAAAAGTTAAATGCTATCACTGATGATTTTGCAAAGGGCAACTTCGATACCAGAAGCGACCTTAAGTCACAGGACGAAGTCGGACTGTTGTCTGATAAGTTCAACAACATGGCCGACTCCGTAGAAGGCCACATCGATGAACTAAATGATATGATTCACAGAAGAGACCAATTCGTAGCCGACTTCACACACGAAATCAAAACTCCAATGACTACGATTATAGGCTACGCGGATACCATCCGTTCTGTAGATCTTCCTAGGGAGGACGAGGTAAAGGCCGCTGGATATATATTCTCTGAAGGAAAACGTCTAGAACAGATGTCGTCTCATCTCTTCGATCTAATATATCTAAAGGATGGGAAGATACCTAAAACACCTGTAAATACTCAGGCCCTTGGAGAAGCGGTTATAGAAACTGTTCTTCCTTCGATAGAGAACTGTGGGCTGACCCTGGAATATAGTTTTGAAAGTGCAGGCATCCTATGTGATAGCCCTCTTCTCAAGACTGCCTTTATCAACCTGCTAGATAATGCAAGAAAAGCTTCCAAAGAGGGAGATACCATTTCCTTTACCGGAAGACTACTTGAAGAGGCTTCTAACACTGAAAACTCTTCCCTTTATGAATTTGTTGTGGAGGATCATGGAATAGGAATAGCCCCTGAAGATATAGATAGGATATGTGACGAATTCTATATGGTTGATAAATCCCGCTCCCGAAGCGAGGGGGGTGCAGGTCTCGGAATGTCCCTTGTAGCTGCAATACTTAAGGAACACGCCGCAGATCTAAAGATTGAAAGTGAACTGGGCAAAGGTACCCGAATGATAGTAACTATAGATACATGCGAAGAAGAGAAAGAGCTAGACTAGGAATATGAAAAAACAGATGGTCAAAAACTTAATAGCTGTGATTCTCACTCTGGCGGTAGCTGCGACTTCTATCCTGCTACCTGGCTTTTTAATTGAGCGTGAGGATAAATCTCAGCTGGACTCCGTAGAAAATGTCCCACCAGAATACTATTCCGGTCCCTCAGAAGCAATGATAGAAAACGCCTCCCAGCAGCTCACCTCTGAACAGTGCCTTCAGCTGATTCTTGGAATCTGGGACAGCACCATATCGGAAACAACAGAAGATCACTGTAATAAAACAGAATTTGGAATGAAGAATATTCTCGTTAATCGAGTAACAGATCTTCACTCTAAGGGACTCTATCCGGTAAGTATAGCCTCTAACGATTATAATTGGTATTCCTGGACCTCTAAACCTTATAGAGCTATAGATACTACCTTCCAAACCTACGCGGCTTATTTTTGGGATTTTACCTTTACCAAGTTCGATAATTCTGAAACACATAGATTTATAGTAACAGAATCCGGAGACATCCTATATGCCGAATTCAATATAAATGATTCTTCCACAGAAATATCTGATTCCAGCAAAAAGGATATAGAAGCCTTTAATAGTTTTTCTCCCGATCTTATGAGAAGCTCTTATCTTTTCTACTATTACGGGGAATTCTCTACAACGACTGTAAATTCAGGCTCCGTCAGGGTTACCGAACATGACTATCTAACGACTAGTTATTATACGACTACAATGACGGATGCAGAAATTAAAAAACTGGATACAGCAGCTGCATCCAGTTTTATAACTGATTTTAAAGGTTTTTCACCTGATTCTGTATATAGACTGAGGCAATCAGCCGCTGGCAACGGTTCATCAACCTACTTTACTGTTTCCTCTAAGAAGACGGATAATAGCTTCCAGCTTCTGCTTCAGCCTTTAGATTAGTATGCTCTACCGAAGTAAACCATCTTCTTAGCAGGCTTACCGCAACATACACAAACATCTGACAGATTCTCCTGCTCAAATGGCATACATCTAGTTGATGCACCCGTCTCAGC
>DFEN01000097.1 GCA_002368685.1 Lachnospiraceae bacterium UBA3801 | reverse complement strand
AACTGTTATGCTAAGAAATTCATTTTCAAAAAATATATAGGAATTCCGAAGATGATGACCAAGAATTATTCGGACAGGATAGAGTATGTATCAGGTGACTATAAGCTATGTGAGGGCGCATATCTTATACCTCATAAGACTCCTGGCCTTGAAAGAATAGGCCAGCGAGAAATGATGTATCAAAAGACAAAGGATGGTTGGAAACCTGACAACTTCTCACATGAGCAGAGTCTTGTTTTTGAAACAGATAAAGGGCTCGTGATAATCAATAGCTGCTCTCACGGAGGAGCTGTCAATATAATAAATGAGGTGAAGCAGACTTTTCCGGATAAACATATCTATGGCCTGATCGGCGGTTTCCATCTTTTTAATAAGTCCGAAGAAGAAGTAAGAAATGTAGCTCGAAATATCCTGGATACAGGAATCGATTATGTATGCACTGGCCACTGTACTAAGGACAGAGCCTATGGAATAATGAAAGAGATATTAGGTGACAGACTCCAGCAGCTTCATGTTGGTCTTATAGTGGAATTTTGACACGTCATGAGACTTAGTTTTTTATTATTGGTTATGCTTCATTTTCTGCCAGTTTATAAATCCATATAGATCATTTATCAGGAAACATATAAAGCAGATGACCATTGGAATGTAGAAGATATGTTCCATAGAAGCAAGTGACCATAGGATGATTAGAATTATGTCATTAGCTGCGTAAAAAAGAGCATAGTAAGGACTTCTCATCAAGGTGAGTGCTGAGGCCATGAAGCTGGTTGTGATTGATACTGTAGAAGGGGCTATATTTGGAGTATTAAGTCTCTTCAATATGAAGTAAAAAATAGCTGTAACAATAAAGGCAAGGGAAGAAAGAATAGTCCATAGTTTCGGAGAGGTGTGTCTAACTCGTACTTCTCCATTTTTGTATGGATTCCTAATCCATGTAACCACCGCACCTGCTGCTATAGGAGCAGTCATTCCAAGGTAGGTTATCATTTCACCATAGTATCTGAATTTATATGAGACGATACCATAGAAGATTGAGAAGATAACGGTTAATACTTGCCCCAACACGTCTCCTTTTGCTACAAAAATTAATGCGGTGACGCCGATTAATGAGGCTATGAGAGTGTATGTATTTCGCTCAGTAAAAATAAAATATGAGATTAGAATTGCTATGACACATACTCCCCACAGGAGTATTTCATACCATTTTAATCGTTTTATAGACTCTAGTATATTCATCCAAAGATTCTCCGTAAAATGTTCATAAAAGTAAAAAACATCCGCATAACTGCAGCTTCTAAGACCTAACGCTTACAGTTGTGCGAATGCAAAAGCATTCTGTTACCCGGTGGCAACATTTTTCATATTTATTCAACTTTGATAATACTATCAGAGCAGAGTATTTAAGTCAACTATTTCGTTTGTCAGATATTCTCTTCAGATACTCTTCAAGTGTGGCCTTAATCTCATCAGGTGAATCGGTCATTCCGCGGTCGACCCATTTGAAGATGATATTCCATATGGCTCCGATATTAAATGCTATCAGATAGTCAGGATCAAGATCGCCAATCATCTGGGCAAATGGATTTCCACTCAAATCAAGAGAACAGTTTAACTCCGGAATTTCTACATTTAATTTTAATAAAAGCAGATAGAGTAGATTGTTTTTATGAAGTAGCCCAAGAAGATTTCTGTTCTTATCACAGAATTTAAAGATTACTGAAAGGGGCCCGTCCGGGGATGAAGTCAGTGCAACTACATATTCATGTATCGCGTTAGTTATAATTGAATCCAGAACATCATCTTTCGAAGAAAAGTTATTATAAAATGTTTTTCTTTCCAGAGGTGTTTCCAAGACTATCTGTTTAACAGATATCTCAGAATAAGGGTGATCCTGCATTAGCTTAAGTAATGCATCGGTAATCTCTTTTTTTGATCTTATTGCAGAGGGATTTTGGGAAATATTCATGATTAACGGCTACCTTTTCATTTTCAAACCATCTTAAGTTTTCCATTGAGGAAGACCTCATAGTAAATTACACATATATGCAAGTTTGTGTATCTTTCTTCGAAAGTATTTACTCTCATCTGTACATAATGTATCATAACCTCCAAAAGTACACAAGTGAGTAATTTTATTTAGCGTTTAGGAGATGAGGTGATCTGCTATATGAAGGAATACATTTTGCTTTTACCTATTATATTTATATTTCATGATATGGAGGAAGTGGTTGGATTTGGATATTTCTTTAAGAAGAATCCAGATCTATATGATAGATTTCCGAGAGTTTTGAAAGCATATCGAGACTTTAAGACGGAAGGCTTTGCGGCGGCAGTATATGAGGAATTTATTCCGTTTTTTGGAGTAAGCCTGCTGGCGTATTATTTTCCTAATAAGATACTTCTTTCCATGTGGTACGGACTGTTCCTTGCACTTTCGGGACATTTCATAATTCATATTGGACAAACTATTTATCTAAAGAAATATATCCCAAGTTTTGTTACGAGTCTTATATGTTTACCGGTAAGTGTGAATATTCTTTTTAGATGTACAAGGATTATGACATTTGATGTGATTGAAATTCTGACGATAATATTGAGCGTTATGTTTATGATGGCCAACCTGAAACTAGCTCATATGCTTGCACATTTTGTGAATGGTAGGATGCATGTTGAAGAAAATGTTGGATAAGGTTTTGAAGAATAGAGATATGAAAATGTCATAGAAAAAAACATGTACTAATTGAAATGTGACGAGGTAGAGAGGGGAGAAGGGGATAGTAATAGACTTCAACTCTTCTTAAAGTGGCAAAAAAATCGAGATTAAGAAGAGTTGAAGTCTGCTTTTGCCTTGATTTAGGAGCTATATTGGTGTAAACTCTTCTTAAAGTGGATAAAAAACTGAGATTAAGAAGAGTTGAAAGAGGCGATTAAATGATTATAGGAAGAAAAAGTGAAATTGAAATACTTAATAATTCGTTATTAGATGATTCTTCACATTTCATAGCTATCTATGGTAGGAGAAGGATAGGAAAGACATTTTTGGTAAGAGAATCTTTTAAAGGAAGATTTACATTCCAGCATGCGGGTCTATCAGAGGGCAGTTTATCTGATCAGATATTTGCTTTTTGCTCCAGTATAAAGGATGCTGGGGGTGATTGTCCACGCACACCTAAAAACTGGATTGAAGCATTTGAATATTTGAAGGAAATAGTAAGAAATTCGTCTGAGAAGAAAAAAGTTATATTTATTGATGAGTTATCATGGATGGATACAAAGAATTCTGATCTAATAGTTGCTCTTGAAAATTTTTGGAATGGATGGGCTTCTGCTAGAAATGATGTAATACTTATAGTTTGTGCTTCGGCTTCTTCCTGGATACTTTCAAAGGTCATTCACAACAAAGGTGGACTTTACAATCGAATTACAGAACAAATACATCTCGATACATTTTCGCTTGCTGAATGTGAGGAATATATAATTAAAAATGGTCTTGCGTTAAATAGATTACAGATAATGCAATACTATATGATATTTGGCGGAGTTCCATATTATTGGGAATTCTTAAAAAAGGGACAAAGTCTTGTTCAAAATATAGATCGAATCTTATTTGAGAAGGATGCTCCACTTAAAGATGAATTTAAGTATCTATATTCATCTATCTTCAGAAATCCGACAGTCTATATCAAAATAATTGAAGCGCTTGGAACTAAAAAGGTAGGAATGACAAGAGAAGAGCTGATAGAAAAATCTGGTATAGCTAATTCTGGTGATTTATCAACTAAGCTCGAGGAATTAGAGAGTTGTGGATTTATAAGAAAATATAATTCCTTTGGGAAGAAAAAGAAAAATACAGTATATCAACTGATAGATAATTTTACTTTGTTTCATTATAAATTTTTACAAAATGGTACGACTGATGAACACTTTTGGTCTAATCAGCTCAACACCCCTAAGGTGAATACCTGGATGGGACTTGCTTTTGAACGAGTTTGTTTAAGACACGAAAAACAGATAAAGTATAAACTTGGAATCTCAGGTATTCAGACTGAAACTAGAGCATGGTATTGTAAAGCAGATAGAGATAAGGGCGTACATGGATCTCAAGTGGATTTACTGATAGAGAGGAAAGACCGTGTTATAAATCTATGTGAAATGAAATATTCGAATTCTCATTATACATTTACCAAGGAAGATGATGAAAAAATGAGAAGGAGAATAAATGACATTCAACTTGTTACGGAAACAAAGTATGCTATTTTTCCTACTCTGATTACAACATTTGGATTGGTTGATAATTCATATTCTGGAGACATTCAATCATTAATAACAATGGATGATCTTTTTTCGAATATATAAATTGCTTGACCCGGCCGTTTGGGCCGGGTTTATTATACCCACAAAAAAGTGGGTAATGTTCAATTCCTGGAAACTGCGATATTCTTTCGGTATAAAAACAGAAGAAGAATTTGTAAGTCATTTACAGGAGGAGAACTAAGATGAAAAAAGAAGCATTACTACTGATTGATATCCAGGATATTTATTTCACACCAGGTCCTATGCTTCTGCATAAACCAAGGTGTGCAGCCAAGAATGCGGCACGGGTTTTAGAGAAGTTCAGAGCAGAGGATAAAACTGTAATCCATGTCCAGCATAACTTTAAGGTTCTGGCAGGAATTAACAGTCTTGTGAAACCGCTAGAAAGCGAGAAGATAATTCATAAGGAATACCCGAGTTCATTTCTAGAAACTGATCTTCGTGAGTATTTGCAGGAGAATGAGATAACAGACATAGTAGTTGCTGGGATGATGTCCCACATGTGTGTAGATACGACAGTAAGAGCTTGTCAGGACTATGGATATAATGTTACTTTAATAGATGATGCCTGTACCACTATGTCACTTAAACATGATGGGAAAAAGATAGATGCTGAGACGGTACATGCTGTATATATGGCATCACTTGCTGAGGGCTTCGCAAATGTAATTAAAACAGAGAAATACTTATCGAATATTAGGAAAAAATAGGATGGAAAACTATGAAAATAAGGGATGACTACACTTGCCCACTTGAAATAGTTCATGACATTATAAAAGGTAAATGGAAAACAATAATCTTATATCAGATGAAGGATGGTCCAAAGGGACTTGCTGAACTGGAGCGAGAGATAGAAGGTATTACGCAGAAGATGCTTCTCGAACAGCTGAAGGAACTTATTGAATTCGGTCTTGTGGAGAAGAAGTCCTTCGATGGATATCCCCTTTGCGTCGAGTATTCAATAACCGAGAGGCGTGGACGCAAGATGATTGAGGCTATAGATATTATGCAGATGGTAGGGGTGGATTATATGATCGAAAATGGAATGACTGACGCACTTATTAATAAGGGGATACTATCTGAAAATGAATTATGCAGGCTAGTGAAGGAAGCAGCTGAAGGAAATGATCCGTTGGTAGATAAGAAGGGGGAATAGACTGATATGTCAGATAAGAAAGCTAAATACAACAGTTGAAACTATAGAGAGAATACAAAATGTGTTGACAGATTAATAAATTGAGAGTACCCTAAGAACATCTTTTTTAAAATACAAGGAGTTATATTACATGCGTAGATCTGTTCCCGCAACTTCACATCAGTGGATGAGATCATCTCTAGTCAGACTAGTGAATGGTCTTAATTTGATATGTGAAAGTTCAGGAATTAGAAAAGTGTAATATGCGATATTTTTTATATATTTGTATTTTCAAACCACCTATCTAATTCGGATAGGTGGTTTTT
>DFEN01000011.1 GCA_002368685.1 Lachnospiraceae bacterium UBA3801 | reverse complement strand
TATTCATAACACCAATACCACCAACAATAAGTGATATAGCTGCGATAACAGAAATAACTATTGTTATAACATCCATTACCTTACTTATGGTCTTAAGCTGTTCTTCCAAACTCTGTATATACAGGAAATATGTGCTACCAGCTTCCCTCTTAGATTCGAAATACTTGGTTACATTTTCCTTCAGAGCAGTACCGTCTATACCAGGTTCTCCACTGATATAAAGCGGTTCGGTAAATCTCTTATTGTCCGGCACCTCATCAATATCCCAGGCATAAGTTACAGGAATAATCACATCAGTAATCTTATCCTTCTCTGCAACCTTTGCCTGTCCTGTAAGACTCGACTGCTTATTATCCATCTTGTAAACACCAATGATGTAAGCAGAAACTATAGTTCCATCCGGCATCTCAAACTCGACCTTCTGACCGATAGGATTCGACACACCATCAAGTCCGTACTTAACAAAATTCTCAGATACAACACAGACCTTTCTGTTTTCGAAGCTATCCTGGAACTCTACGTCTCTACCCATCACAAGCTCGTATTTATTAGATTCGCAGTAGCCCTCACTATAACCAAGGATATTTACTTCCTTTTCCTCTTCATCATTGTAGTAGGTACCCATACCCAGATAGTGATCCAGCATTACAGCTGATATCTGACCTGTAAATGCCTCTTTGAACTCGTAGCAATTCTCGAGATCAAACTTTACTGGCGGTTCAGCCGTGTCATCCTCACTTGTGTTAACCCACATAAAGGCCAGCTGATTCGTTGTCATCATATCAGAGTAAGTACCTGATATTGTCTGTCTAAGCGATGAACCAAGTGTCGAAATCGTAATAACGGCACTGATACCAATAATGATACCAAGCATAGTTAGAATCGATCTCATCTTATTCGACTTAACACATGACCACGCTAGTCGGAGATTTTCGTAAAATGTCATTCTACTCCACCTCCTTCTGTAGTATCCGTCACATCGTTCAGAATAACATCCGAATCGGTTGATGATGATGTCTCAAGACTCATCATATCAGCATTTGGATCCATCTTACGAGCGTCTCTTCTCATCTGGAACAACTCATTTCTAGCATCCTTTATTATATAACCATCACTAATAGTAACTATTCTTTCTGTCTCTGCAGCAAGCTCCTTACTGTGTGTGATCAGAACGATTGTCTTCTTCTGTTCATCATGCAATCTATGGAAAATGTCCATTATAAGATGCCCGGTTTTTGAATCCAGAGCACCCGTTGGCTCATCGGCCAGAATAATTGAAGGGTCACAAGCAAGAGCTCTCGCAATAGCAACTCTCTGATTCTGTCCACCTGAGAGCTCATTTGCCTTATGCCTATATCTCTCGCCCATGCCTACCATTTCCAGGAGGGACATAGCTTTGTCTCTTCTCTCACTTCGCGACATACCTGCATACATAAGAGGCACCTCCACATTCTCCACCGCAGAGATACGAGGTATCATATATGCACTCTGGAACACGAAGCCAATTTTTTTATTTCTAATCTCACTGAGTCGATCATCATCTAGCGTAGATATATCTTCTCCAGCCAGATAATACTGACCAGATGTAGGTCTATCCAGAGCTCCTATAATGTTCATCATAGTTGATTTACCGGAACCCGACTCACCTACAAGCGCCACGAACTCGCCATCATTTACAGTAAGATCTATATCATGAAGTATATGCAGCTCATTTTCCATACCTTCATAGTATTTCTTATTGATGTGCTGCATTTCAATTACTTTATCCATTACAGTCACATCCTTTTACTTTTCGTCTTTGTCCTTGCTATCCTTTGTATCTTTCTTATCTTCAGTATCTGATCCTTCCTTATCCTTTGAATCTGAACTCTCTTTCTTATCTGAGTCCTTATCCTCCTCCCGGATCGTAATTACAGAATTTTCAGTAACCGTACTTGGGTATGCAATTACAAGGTCACCCTCTTCCAGATCACCACCAGTAACCTCTGTATAATAGTCACCGCTCATACCCTTTTCTATAGATTTTCTAGTAACCATATACATTCCATTTCCAGCAGGCTCAGCTACATAAACATAGTCGCCTTCTACATCAGACATAATAGCAGTATATGGAACAGCCTCTGTTGTCAGCTCCTCACCTGTTGCAATACGAGCCTTAAGCTTCATGCCAAGAAGCATGTCCTTATAATTATCGATTGTAAGTGTAGCCTTAAATGCATTATCACCGGCTGATACCTGGCCATTTGCATTTGTTGTAGGCGCGCCAGTTGTTGCAAACTGTATAACCTTATCGACCTTACCGGTACCATTTACATTTGTAAGTGAACTGTTACTGAACTCAACAGTCATGCCTTCCTTAACAGAGAATATATCCTTCTCCTTGACGTCAACGTCCATCTTGAGCTTCTCGTCATTCTCTATTGTCATGATGGCGCCATTTGCAGGCAGACCCTCTGTTGCATTAATCGAAGTAACTATACCACTTGTCTCAGCTATGATAACTGCATCGTTCTTATCCTTGTAGCAATTAGCAAGCTCTACTGAAATCTGTGAGTAGCTCTGGGTGTTGCTGATAACTGTCAGATCACTCTGATCCTTAGCCGTCTGATAACCCTCAGCCGCAGCAGCAACTGTGTCGTTGTAGGAACCAGAAGCCTGATTGTACGCAGCCTCAGCAGCCGGTACCTTTGCAGCAGCTGTTTGATACTCTAGCTCCAGCGCTGCGAATTCTTTATCAGTCATTGCAGGAGGTGTTGGTGCAACAGGTTCCGGAGTAGATTCAGGTGCTGGAGCAGGCGCTTCCGTTGTTTCCTCACCTTCTGCTGGTGTTTCACCCTCTACAGGAGCTTCTTCTGCCGGAGCGGGAGCTTCTGTAGTTTCCTGTTTTGCCTTCATAGCATCGTCATATTCTTTTTTAGCCGCTGCATAAGCAGTTCTTTCTGCTACAGCAGTGTCATAAGCTTCTTTCAAAGTGTTATACTCTGCAACAGCAGCATCATACTCTGCCTTACTGCCCTCAATCGCACGACCGGCTTCATTTACAGCCCTGTTTTTGCTGCCGGCAGCAGCATTTACGCTGTGTGCTGCACTCTCGAGTTCCTTAGCCTTCATTCTGTCTTCATCTGAAGCCTGAGCCTCGAGCGCTTCAATCTTCTCATCTATATCGTCTGTGTTTATCTTGCACAGAACGTCACCCTTCTTAACGTGATCTCCAACCTCAACCTTTATCTCATCAACAGGATAAGCAAGAGATGTTGTTACATTTACAACCTCCTGACTCTCAACAGTTCCTGTCACATCAACGTAGGTTGACATATCCTTCTTGCCATACTCATCCACGATAGCTCCGTCACCAAGAGCATCCTTCGCAGCCTGCATCCCCTGTTTCAGCTTATTGAATATTCCAATAGCTGCTACAATGAAAACTACGGCTACAACGATTCCAATTATCAGGCCCTTCTTGCCTGCTTTCTTACCGTCCTTCTTGCCGAACTTTTCATTCCAGTCATTCTTCTTTGCTGTTTCTTTTGCGTCGCTCATCTTAGTTCTTTTTTCCTTTCACTTTTTCATTATAAAAGCTTTACAATTAGCACTTGAATAATACTATCATATACATTAAGACCATTCTATTGAATTAATATAAAAATTTCCTTAAGATTACCTTAATTCTTATTCCAATAAAAAATATATGTCGTCAAATGTCATTTAAATGTCGCGAACTGCAATACCCACCTTGTCTAAGAAAACAAGTCTTTCGTATACATCCATCTTCTTCGCCTCAACTCTTATCTTAGTTGGGATTAGCGAATTATTCGTATACTCAGGTCGGCAGATGTAGAAGTCCGCCAGCCCTTCACATATAAGTGCTTCAGCCATGCTTACATAGTAATCCTTGATATCCTTTATCTCCTGCGGAAGGTAGACTTCGTGGGTCTGATAATCATTAAATCCTCGAGTAACCAGCTGTTCTTTTACAAGCACGCCTTCCTTCAAAAGGTTCTCTGTCACTTCTTTAGTTATCGAACGATGTCCGGTATATCTATACTTCGCAAGTGCATCCGCCAGTTTCTTCTCAGCCACTTTCTTCTTATATATAATGTCCGCCTCAAAATCCCATGGAAGGATATAGTCTCCCAGAAAAGCTACATTTAGAAGCACACCCTTTCGTAGAACCCAACTTATAATTATAGGAAATTGTTCTTCATCTGGAAGCTGTAAACGTCCATATACAATATATGCCTCATCATCCTCTAAAGGGGCATGTATATCTATAGAAGAAGGCCTCAGATTATCTCGAACATATTCCTGACCAGGAACTCTCTTCTCAACAAGCTTGTAAGTCTTCTTCACAAGTTCATCATTTATCCTAAAGGAGTAATCGTCAAATGTTCCCTTGCATCTCTCAATGTAATCGTCCTGTACATCTCTCTTTGCACAGACCTCTATATCCACATTATAAACAGACGAATATACACTTCCTTTCTTATAACTAGGATTACTTCTTCCCTCACTTATAATGGCACATATATCTCGGAATCTCCTATCTATTACACGTTCCAGCTTATTATATGTATCCCAGGAAAATGTATGACAGTACTTAATTGGTATTCCATATTCATTTTTACGAACTACAACCCTATAATAATCAAAGATATATCTTGCATGGTATACCCCTGAATACATCTCACGCTTTAAGTTAGGTAGAGTCAGATAAGCATCAGCAAAGAAACTGATATTATCCGAAATATCTTTAAATCTCAGCGTATAATCGACCACATTTCTCATGATAAGCGTTGGATTAAGACTCTCATCCTGAAAACCACTTATCACTTCATTTCCAAGCTTTTTTCGAAGCTTAAGGCTTATATAATTCTTACGAATAAGCCATGTGAGGAAGTATGTCATCTCATTCGCCGCGTAATCATATATCCGTATCCTGTCTTCCTCCATAAGACTTTCCGGATTTAGATTATATAGATGCAGGTACTCTTCCTCAGCCCTTTTATATAATCTATCAATATCATAGCCCCCCCAATGCTTCGCCTTGGTCTTTACCACAAGCTTCCTCTTTTTTTCTTTCATAGAATTTCGAAGTACAGAAATATCACATAATAGTGCAATTACTATAGAGAACAGGCCAATTACCACAAATGTAATTGGCAGCGATCTAGCCACATCTTCAGTACTTTCCACCGCCCCCAAAAGGATTATGAAAAGTCCAAGCTTATAAGAGATGGATGTAACAATGGCGCCCTTGAACTTTAGTTTAGTTTTTATAAGACTTATGATTGTTACCGCTAAGAAGAAAGCAGTAATGACAGTTATCGCAACAGCAATAACATAATCAGAGTGGAGAAACTGGCTCTCATTTCCAAACAAATAGGCGTCATAACAAGAAATTGCCACCAGAATAACAAACTCGGGAATAAGACATATCCCGAAAATAATATATCTCACGATATCTAAAGTCGTGAGTTTATTCTTCTTTTTGTTCTTCTTGTTATTCATACTCTTCCTATTTACCAGATTAGATATTTAAAATATTAAAGATTCATAACTATGTTGCGATTTATTCTTCTATAGAAATATACAGATAGCGCAAGGGACATCAGCTCAGCAACCGGAAATGCCCACCATACATTTTGCACCTCACCCGTCTGAGCCAGAAGCCATGCAACCGGAATCAGCACAACCAACTGTCTACCTACAGAAACTATAAGAGAATATTTACTTTTCGAAAAGGCCTGGAACATAGAGCCCATAGCAATACAAAGAGAAGCTACAGGGAATGACAGGCTGATAATTCTGAGTGCCGGAACACCAAGCGTCAGCATATA
>DFEN01000083.1 GCA_002368685.1 Lachnospiraceae bacterium UBA3801 | reverse complement strand
ATACTTAAACAGTTTAAACTATGGGATAAAAAACTGATTATTAAAATAATAGCTGTAATTGTTATTAATATAACTATTATTTTTTGTTTGTTTATAGTATATGTACTTATTGCTAGCGTTGTTTTTGGTGCGGAGAATATAACAAGTTCGTGAAAATGGTGCCAGTGGGAACTGTTCCCACTGGCACTGGCTTTTTATTTAGTTTAATGCTATAATACATTTTTGGATTATTATATATAATGAGGTTTTATTATGAGAATTTATAACACTAAAACTCGTAGAAAAGAAGAGTTCAAACCAATCCATGAAGGAAAGGTAGGTATCTACGTATGTGGACCTACTGTCTATGATTATATTCATATTGGAAATGCACGTCCGATGATAGTTTTCGATACTCTCAGAAGATATTTTGAACATAAGGGTTACGAGGTTAATTATGTAACTAACTTCACAGATGTTGATGATAAGATAATTAAACGTTCAATTGAGGAAAATATTCCTGCCAGTGAGGTTTCAGAAAAATATATCGCAGAATGCAAGAAGGATATGGAGGCGCTAAATGTGCGTCCTGCTACAGTTCATCCTCAGGCGACAAAAGAAATTCCTGAGATGATAGATATGGTCAAAACTCTTATAGATAAGGGGCATGCTTACGAAAAGAACGGTACGGTTTACTTCAAGGTTCGTAGTTTTGCGCCTTATGGTAAGCTTTCTCATAAAAATATTGATGATTTAGAATCAGGTCACAGAGCTGAGGCTCATGCACTAAAGGTTACCGGCGAGGATGAGAAGGAAGATTCACTTGACTTTGTTCTCTGGAAACCTAAAAAGGAAGGCGAGCCTTCATGGAAGTCTCCATGGGGAGAAGGACGTCCAGGCTGGCATCTTGAGTGTTCATGTATGTCTAAAAAGTATGTTGGTGATACTTTGGATATTCATGCGGGTGGAGAGGATCTTATATTCCCTCATCATGAAAATGAGATAGCTCAGAGTGAAGCTGCAAATGGTTGCGAATTTGCAAATTATTGGATGCATAATGCATTCCTTCGTATAAATGGTGACAAGATGTCTAAGTCTCTGGGTAATTTCTTTACAGTAAGGGATATTTGCGAGAAATATGATCCACAGGTTATTAGATTCTTTATGCTTTCAGCGCAGTATCGTACACCTCTTAATTTCTCACAGGAACTTATCGAGGATGCCTCTAAGGGTCTTGACAGAATCCTTAATGGTGCTGAGAAACTGAAGGAAATAGCTGATAAGAAGAATGGCAAGTTCATCACTGATAATGAGCAGAAGATACTTGAAGAGGAAATGCCACAGTTCATCGAAAGATTTGATGAGGCAATGGATGACGATCTGAATACAGCAGATGCTATATCTGTTATATTTGAGCTTGTTCGTTTCACTAATGCGAATACTGATGAGAATTCATCATCTGATTACGCGGACTGCCTATACAAGATTCTCTTTGAGCTATGCGATAAGGTTCTGGGAATCCATATAGAGCGTAAAGCAGTTGAAATGGATAGTGATGAAGTAGCCGAGATTGAAGCTCTTATAGCTGAGAGAACAGCAGCTAAGAAGGAAAAAAACTTTGCCAAGGCAGACGAGATAAGAGCTAAGCTTTTAGATATGGGTATCATTCTTGAGGACACCAGAGAGGGCGTTAAGTGGAAAAGAGCGTAGATAATATCATTTTCAATTCCATATCAGAAGTAATGAAGCCTACTGAGGTTTCGTCTAGATATTCACCACTCGCATTAGCTTATATAGGCGATAGTGTGTATGACCTTCTGGTTAAAAGATATTTTGTTATGAAGTCTAATATGCAGACTGAAAAATATCACAAGAAGGTGAGCTCTATAGTTTCGGCTAATTCTCAGGCTGAATTCATAGAGGGGTATATGGATAGTCTGACAGAAGATGAACAGGCTGTATTTAAGAGAGCTAGAAATTCCTCTCCACATACAAAGGCTAAGAATGCTTCGCTTCAGAATTATCTTAAGGCAACAGGCTTTGAGGCAATCCTTGGATATTTATATTTATCAGGACAAAATGAGAGACTATATGAAATAGTCGATAAATCAGTAGAAGGAAAATTGGGGTAATAAAAGGGGAAGAGGTATAAAATGGCGTACGAAATATTCGGTAATAATTTAACTGAACTTCATACAGATGATGTCAAGGTAGATGATCAGAAGAATAGTAAACAGTCTAATGATCGTATAGAGGGTAGAAATGCCGTTATAGAAGCTATTAAGGCTGGCCGTACTATTGATAAGCTTTACATCCAGGATGGTCTCAAGGATGGTACTATATCATCTATTCTTGGTAAGCTTAAAGGAACTGGTACTGCAATATCTTTTGTTAAAAAACAGAGACTCGATAGTATGTCAGAAACAGGACATCATCAGGGAGTTATAGCTCAGACTACCTCCTATGAGTACGCTGAGATAGACGATATATTTGATCTTGCCAAGAAAAAAGGTGTGCCACCATTCATTATTCTTTTAGATGAGATAGAGGATCCTCATAATCTTGGGGCGATTATTAGAACTGCCAATATTTGTGGTGCTCATGGAGTTATTATTCCAAAGCATAGAGCTTCGGGGCTTACTGCAACCGTTGTTAGAGCTTCTGCTGGAGCAATTAATTTTACTCCGGTGGTAAAGGTTACTAATATAGCTAAAACAATTGACGAACTAAAAGGTCGCGGCCTATGGTTTGCGTGTGCAGATATGGGTGGCGATGTAATGTATAAATGCAATCTAACGGGTGCTATTGGACTTGTAATAGGTAACGAAGGTTCAGGAGTTTCTCGTCTCGTTAAGGAAAAATGTGATTACATCGTTTCAATTCCTATGAGAGGAGATATAGAGTCCTTAAATGCTTCAGT
>DFEN01000160.1 GCA_002368685.1 Lachnospiraceae bacterium UBA3801 | reverse complement strand
GTATGACACATTAACTGCATCACACAGTGATAAGGAGGTTTCACTATGGATACACGGGAAATGAACATTACAGCAACATAGAGTGATACAGAGAGTGATACAAAGGGTGTAAAAGCCTTCTCCACTCCCAAGATGACCAAGGAAGAAGCAAAGCAGAAATCAGATGCCGAACTGCTTCAGATGATCCAGCAGGCACAGGGACATACTGGAAAAGAGTTTTCCGATTATATGAACTGCGACTTCTCCTACACCTACCTCACCGGATTTATCCGTGACAGAGGATATGAAAACGGATGGCACAAAACATCTGAAGGATCTTCCCCTGTTTGTTAAGCCTACCGTTATCCGCATGAAAAAAAGCCCGATGAAGATACCACCCGAAATTATTTATTCTTAAACAAAAAAACAAACCTTCCTTTGTTTTTTTAATAGCATAACAATATGCCTATAATATAAAAACAACGGTAAGGTTTGTAATTTACTATATCAATATTTGTTGAATATCCAATAATCACTTGATGTCCATAGCTGTAAGTACCCTGATATACACATCAAGATTTCTCTCTTTCATTTCTAACTTCCTCCAAACTATTATACGGTACTTGCGTAAAAAGATTTATTATCTCGCTGCTTAGCCCCAGTTCCATTGCAATTTTTGTTAAGGAGTTCAATGAGATATTTCCGGTCTGTTCAAAGCGCTTCAACGAACCGTAACTAACATTGCAACGCTCAGAAAGTTCTTTTTGTGATATTTTCCTTCTTTTCCTTATTTTTTTGATTCTCTGTGCCAGGTTTTTATTTATTTCTGATGGTGTCTCCCAAATATAGTCCTGCATATAACATCTCCTTATTATCGCATTATTGATAATATTTTATCATTTTTTTTTGCATATTTCCCAATAATTGATATTATATGAGCAGTAGAATATAGGGTATAAATTATCTTTAATCTTCAGACAGCACTTGAGCTATCATTTTATTTTTATTAACCTTATCTTCTTCCCAGTAATCTTCCCTGTCTCCACAGATGAGGGTATCCATATCAATATTAACAAGGGCGCTAAAGGCGTATAGATGCTCAAGTTTTGGAATACTTACTCCTTTGATCCAATGATATACTGTCTGGACACACGACAATCCTATATATTCCTGAACATCTTTCGGAGAAAGATCATTGAGTTTCATGTATAATTCTATTCTTTTTCCAGTACTCTTATAATTTATTTTTGGAGCCATAGTTTCCCTTTCCTATAAACAAAAAAAATTCTGATATATAATCATAACCATGCCCAACAAGGCTATTTTACTACATTAGAGCTACATAATCAAAATCGTAAGTTCTAACTATGTAACATTATAATTCCGACTTTTTTACATCTATATCATGATATGTCACAATTTTTTACATCTTTAACGAAATCCCGATTTTACATACCTAAACAACCAAATTAAAGCATTTTTTATATACTTAAAACCAAATTCAAGCATTTTTTTTACATCTTTAAGGTCACATCGTCACAATTATTTACATCCAAAAAATGGCATTTAAGGAATTATTTACATCCAAAAAATGGCATTTAAGGAATTATTTACATCTAATACTTAAATTTCCCCGACTTCTTTAAGTTGAGGAGGAATGCACTTAAGCAATACCCTACATTCTCAATTCACTTACATCATAAAATCCAGTTTTTTACATACTCATACAACCAAGTTAAAGCATTTATTTACATCCAAAAAACCGAATTAAAGCATTTATTTACATTCAAATCTTAAAAAGGTACCCTCTCCCGCCGCTGTAACTATACATATTCACTGTAACCGATACGCTATTACAATCCAAATAGCTTTATATGATGTAAAAAAATGTCGGGAAACACGAAGAAGAAAAGAAAAAGATATGTTTTACTAATAGTAACTCAACTACTTCTGGTGGTATAATAGAATACATATATTAGATATTTTTGTACTTTGGTCTTTTTTAATTTTATTATAAAGGAGCTGAATGCTATGGATGGAACAGGAATAATTCTCTTAAAAGAAGGCGAAGCTATAGGTGAAGCTAAAGGCGAAAGTAGAAAAGAAGCTGAGATGAATCAACTTTTGATAAGGGTAGGTCAGCTCAGGGATGAGGGCATTACAGATATTGGAGAATACCGTAAAGAAGGAATACCTGATGTTATGTATAGAGTAGTTCTAGGTCTTGATCCTAGTGACAAATAAATATCAGCCAGACAAAAAAATGTAATATTTGATTTAACAACCCTTTTTATACTCTATATCCCTGAGCCAGGAGCTGCTTCTTTGCTTTTTGGGCTTCTTTTTTTGGATTGTATTTTTTTGAAGCTTTTGATAAATCACGAAGAAGTTTCTTGGCTGCATTCCCTTTAAGAATAACAATAGTTGGCCCTACATATCGATTCCCCATTAAATAACCTCCTAACATACAAGTTTGATTCTTTCTCCTACACCTTTCTAAACAACTACAAGTTGCTTCTATAAGTAACAGGCATAAAGCCCTCTTGTCCAATTATATCTCCTCAGCTCTCTATCTTCCATAGATGGTATATCTTTTGTACAATTATATAATGATATATTTTTTTACAACAAGCCATTTCTTCATGGTTTTCAATATACAACATTGTGTTTAGTACACTGTGAATAGGCGTTTTCAGTTATCAACGAGGTAACTGTACACCTTTGACCGATAATTGTATACACCTTGAATCAGCAATACTATATACAACATTGTACAATATCTTGTGTGATTTTATTTCAAAAATCCAATAAATAAGCCATTTCTTCATGTCTTTCTATATGCAACATTGTGCAATGTCTTGTGTGATTTTATTTCAAAATCCAATAAACAAGCCATTTCTTATGATTTTCAATATACAACATTGTGTTTAGTACACTGTAAGTAGCCATATTAAGTTATCTACAAGGTATCTGTTTACCTTATGCAAGCTAAATATGCTATAACAAAAATCAGGCATATTACAGCCCCCTTATATAGTTATTTGCCACTACTTCAATTCTATTGTGGCCTAGAGCCTTGCTACAGATCAGCATAGCAGCTCTATCGAGTTTTCTGCCAGATTCGTCCTTTCTGCAAGTATAAACATCACTCTGATAACTTCTTCCAGTACCTTTATTGACTTTATCGTAAGGTATATCCTCTATCTTCCTAGCCCTGCTCTTATATATCAGAGTGGCATAGTCACCTCTATATCCGTGAATATCTGCATTTGAATTAACATATTCCCATACCTTGTCATTCTTGCCGGTATTCTTCATTCTCTCTATGATCTGTTCTTTATTATCCCCTATAATAGGTGCAAATCTATATCTGCCACCTTTATCCTGTCTATGATGAATAAAGTAATCTTGCTCTGGAAATGTCTCTAATGCATCCTTAAGGCATTTTATATGCTTTAATTCTTTATCAGACAGACTTCCCTGCGCTTCCAGGGCTGATATTCTGTTTTTCATCTGCTGTCTAGTCCAGAGATCCCTTCTTTCAAGTTTTACAAGGATATTTCTTCTGCATCCTGTACCCTTACAGAACTTTATAAGCTCATCATTATTAGTTACAGAGAAGTGCTTATCTCTTACTCTGTCGCCTCTACTCCTCTTTATATCTTGTCTCTTTCTCTTTGGCGGCTCAAAGTAATCTGCATCTGTAGGCTGTATTCCATATAGTTTGCCCAGAGCTTTTGCTTCTGTCTGTATTGTCCAGGTGCTCAGATGTTCTCCTTTTTCATCCACCTGATCTACGCGCAGCTGCAACCATTCATTGACATATCCCCTGGCCTTCTTAAGAGTAGTACACTCTGGATGCTCCGTCTGAACCCATTTAATAAAGTATTTTAGATGTTTCCAGTAAGTATTATAGGTGTTGTAGCTAAATATCTTATCTTTATATGTACCATCAGCCATAGCATCCTTTTTACTTTCACCAAATGCCTGCATCGAGGTTAATTTATCGTAAGCCTGTTGGTGCAGATCCTTTGTATAAGTTTTATTTCTTCTACCCATAACCAAACCTCTATATACACCAATAAGCACAGTATCACTACTATGCTACATAATTATCGTTATCAAATTATCTAAGTTAAAGCAAAGCCGCTTCCTGCAAGGTTAAACCTCTGCATTCTGCAAAAACACTTTTTAACGACTTATGTGTGTCGGACACTCTTTTCTAGCTTATGTACGCTGCCTTTATTTACAGTTTTAAGGTTTCTCGGTTCAATATTTTTATTTAGAAGCTGGAACTAATCAGCTTCTCCACTCTTACACCTTGCGTGGACCAAGCTAACGAGGCTTATTTTGTTACGGTTCTCCTCTTCCGTGGACACTATACTGCTCTTCCTATCGTGCCTTTTCGGTACAGTCCACCAGTAACACCAAACAGTGCAACCAGTTCCTATGCTTTCGTGCAGAGCTAACGAGGATCTTTAACTTATGGTTTGGCTCCTAACTCTTCCTTACCTGCCACTTATTAAGGTTAAGTGGTACCTTGTGCTAATTTCCTGGTCTTTCCCAGTGCCCATTCTCTCCTTTCATCGTAATTACTCGATAGCCTGAGCGTTGACCGCTCTACTTTCCTTCTCCTTCCCGGCTTGCTCGAGCGATCTGATGCTTAGCACTGCATCAACTATTTGGTTAACTGAGGATGTCATATTATAAATGACACTCCTAATAAAATTTGCTGAATATGCTGCTAAATGGTATTCGACTTATAGCAGCATATCATCTAGATATCGGTTTACCCGTTCACGCCCCTACGGTCCGCAAAGCGTGTAAACCGATATTGTTTTACCCTCCAATTCATCATTATTTTTACTTGCCTCTAAAATGGTATTTCAAGTAAAAACAAAAAAATTGGTCTGGACACCTGTCCTGTTTTCTCCTCTTCGTTCATTCGTTACTCCATATAATCAATTAATCAACTATATTATGGGGATATGAAAAAATATTAAAAAAGGAAGGCTAATCAGATTAGCTCAAAGCGATAGCTGTTTATAAATCTAAGATTTCAAAAAATAGAAAAAAGAGCTAGTAAATCAACATTAGAAATCATAAGGGTTATCATGTATTTAGCAGTAATTTTTAGCGACAGATGCATTCCATGCGTTATGGTAGAATTCATTATGGAATAGTTGAATATATATATGTCTCGGTATTATATTAGGTGCAGTAATCTTATCCTATATGATTAAGATGATGTGTATATTTTTATACACCAAATAAATAAAGTGGTTTTTGAGTACAAGATATTTTATTATAGGTTACAAAAGAAACCACCAACTTGGTGTTTATATTAACATTTGGTTTTGTGAACATTTTATAAGGAAGAAAAAACACATTAAAACTCTATGATTTTCTGTTCATTTTATTATTTGCCTTTTTCTGGACAATAAAAGGAGTAACGAATTATGATATATGGCTACTGCAGATGTTCTACAGATGATACTAAACAAGATATAAAACGACAGGAGCGAGAACTAATTTCTATGGGAGTTCCTTCAGAAAATATATTTTTAGAATATGCCCACGCGACAGAAGTTAAAAATAGAACCGAGTTCAACCGATTATTAAATACACTTTCTTCTGGAGACACACTCATCGCTACGGAATTAAGTCGAATAACAAGATCTACTAAAGACCTGATAGATATACTTGAATATGCCAAACAAACAAAAATCAAGCTTATTCTAGGTTCTTTCATGGTGGATTGTACTTCTGAAGAATTAGATCCCATGACTGAAGGTATGCTTAAAATGATGGCTGTTTTTGCTGAGTTGGAAAGAAATATAATATCTCAGCGTGTCAAATCTGGTATGGCTCATGCTAAAGCCAAAGGTTCTAAGATTGGTAGACCACAGCTGACTCAAGAAAGTATTCCTGATAAGTTTTGGAAGTATTATAAACTTTATAATAATAAGCAAATAAACATATCGGAGTTTGCAAGAATTCTAAATTGTTCTAGAACAACAGTTTATAAATATATTTCCATAGCTCAGGACTCATAAAAATAGAGTGTCATTTCTGACACTCTATTTTATCATCAATTTATAATTCTGCCCATCTTAGCAAGAGGACTTTTCGATAAAGCTTCAAGACGTATTCTATTATTTAGTTCTTCTATGGCTTTATAACCTCCTTTCTCTTTTGCAATTTTTCTAAGGGTTTTGTATCTGAGGTTCAGTCCACTAATTATAGCTTTTTTGGATGTATCAACTATATCGTCCTCTTTCACCCCGCATTTTATTAGCTTTTCTATAGTTCCTGTACAGATAATTATCTTATCTCTATCTATGTCATAAACCGGTCCGTACATTATTATTACCTCCATTATTAAGTTCTTTATGGTATCTTCTATTTATTTCTTCAGCATTTTTCTTATACTTCAACATTATTAAAGTTTCTAGTTCTTGTTTTGTCGGATGCATTTCCAGATACTCTTTTGAATTGTTGGGGTTATATACTTTTATCTTTACATCACTCCTTTCTTTTTGTTACATAAATTATATCAAACAGAATAACATTACTATTTTTTCAGAGATCAAAAAAAAGAGATGACCTTTTTAAGTCATCCCTTCATAAAATTATTATAAATCCAATTTGTATGATTCCTCTAAGATTTCAAGAACTCTTTCTGCACCTATTTTATCAGCAAGTGCTACTGCTCTTTCTGAAACTTCTTTGTAAAGATTTTTCTTATAATATTCAATATCCGAATAAGCTCTAGCAGCAGATACAGCACCAATACCTTGTATTGATTGAAGTTCATCAAGAGTTAAATCCTTAATGTCATAATATGTTTTATAACCTTGTTCCAGCAATTTATGAACAGCTCTTTTATCATGTATAATCTTTTCAATAGAAATATTTATTTCATACATATTGTTAACCATTATAATTATATTATTATTTTTCCTTTGACTCCATAAATCGTATATATTTTAGTATAGCATTACTCAACCCACTCATAGATGGTCTGCCAATCGGAAATGATGTTGCAGACCCTTTAGGAATATAATCATTCATGTATCTCTGACCTAAATATGATAAAGCCTTCCTTAATTCTACTAGACCATCCCTTTCATATTCCTTGTCCAAATCAAAACTATTTCCAAAAACTTCTGAAAATTTCCTTTCAACCATTTTAGTTCTTGAAACACAATCCGACAATTGTTTCTTCGTTGTGAATACTTTATTTTCTATCAACCATTCTTTAAATTCATTCGTTTTCATACTATACCTCATGATATCCAAAAAGAATCAGATATATTTTCATAATGTCTTTCTTTAAGTGATTCGGGAAGGTCATCTACTGAAGGAAATTCTTGTGCAATTTCTTCACATAAACACGAAAGTAAAGCTTGTCCCAATTCTTTTGAATACTTTCCCCTAAGTGCTTTCTCATACCAAGATACTAAATCGCCTTCCGTAACAACACTTTGAATATGACTTTTCCATCCTATTTGTGTTAGTAATGATACTATTACATCTTTTTCAGCATCTTTACATACTATTACTATCTTATCACTAGATACACCAGAAACAATGTTTTCAGCAAGTTTTAAATCTAATGTTAAGTGTTTAATTTGTATAGCTGGTCCCCAGTTAGAATACATATCAAGTCCTCTATCCGCAGCATTCGTTACTCCGACACGATATACCTTAGCCTCTTGCGAATATGTCAAGTGTGTGCAATCCAAACACATTACCTTCATTGCAAAATCTCCAAACTCTGTAAGAAGATCTTTCTTATCATTCCCAACTGATATTTCAACCTTTAGTTCCAGAGCATCCACCAATGTTGAAAACAACGCATAGACTATAATC
The DNA here is from genome assembly GCA_002368685.1 of Lachnospiraceae bacterium UBA3801. Classification (GTDB taxonomy): domain Bacteria; phylum Bacillota; class Clostridia; order Lachnospirales; family Lachnospiraceae; genus Eubacterium_Q. The sequence goes on along the minus strand of DFEN01000160.1, from coordinate 14,682 downwards.
TCATATATTTTGTCCAAACTTCTACGAAGACCTGGCTCATTCCAAAATGAATCAATAAAATGCTTTACATTAAAATCATTCGGTGTAGCATCTAAACAATAATTTAGAGCATCCTCTAATTGGCTGTGTTTATTTGAAAAAAGTCTATATATGTAAGCCTCTACAGCACCATTTGTTCTTCTATTTTCTTTGCCAAGAACTTCAATCATCATTGGCGGAACAGCATTTTCTTCAAAAAGATTATCTTGGAACTTCGCACTACTTGTACATACTCTCCCTAAAAGTTCAATACAAATATTATCTCTCCATTTTTTACTTTTTGTTCGATATGTTTCTAACCTTGCCAAGTCTATATCACCGACCGTTCTGTCTCTATATAGTATCTCTGCAATTTGAATAGGTTTATACAAATGAACCCTTGATTTTTGAATTACCTTATCCAAAGCATTTTTAGCTTCATTTCTATCAGGCATTATATGGCTATCCCCCTTTTTTTTTCTGTTTTTTCATTTACATTATTAATATTTAACATTTGTTCGTATCCATCCAATGCATTAATCATCTCTCTGGCAACAGCTTTGATTACAGGAACTGCTACAGAATTTCCACATTGTTTTTTCATTTTTCCATATTTTACAACTATTTTATACTCATCAGGAAAGCCTTGAATTCTAAGCATTTCTCTTTCTGTAGGTCTTCTTTCATCATTTATTAGAATATAATTTGCCGATGCTCCTGCTCTTAATGCCGATGAATATGGATGAGGCGTAATTGAACCAGCCATATTCTCATGAGAAATATAAGGTTTAGGATAATTCTTATCTTTTAATCTTTCTAATCTAGACTCACGAATTTGATCTCTGACATAATATTTCTTATCAACATTAGTTTCCAAAATATCCAATAATGTTTTTCGTTTTTCTTCAGGAACAGGATCAGGAAACTTAAAAATTACATTATCTAAGAACCCTACAATAATAATTCTTTCTCTTTTCTGTGGTACACCAAAATCCAGTGCATTGAGAACCTTTGCATAAACATGATAACCAAGTGCTTCTAAATGTTCATTTATCACTTTGAAAGTATTACCCTTATCATGCGCAACTAGATTCTTAACATTTTCAAGCATGAATGCTTTAGGTCTCTTTTCTTTCAGAATCCTTTCAATTTCAAAAAATAAAGTTCCACAGGTCTCATTATCAAAACCTTCTTTTTTCCCGATTATCGAAAATGCTTGGCATGGAAATCCCCCAAGTAAAATATCAAAATCCGGAATATCTTTCGCTTCAATCTTTGTTATATCACCAGCTGGATGTTCTCCGAAATTTGCTTCATATGTCATACAGGCATCCTCGTCAAACTCTGAAGAAAAGACACATTCTCCACCAACAGATTCAAATCCAAGTCTAATTCCACCAATTCCTGCAAATAAATCTATAAATCTAAAATGATTCCAATCCATTTTTTTATCATAACTCCTTTATATTAAAATCCTGTTTTGTCAAACCTGTATCTAATGCTCTGTACAAATATCTTGCAGCTATCGAAGAGTATGGATGCCATCTTTTACATTTTCTAATAACACTTTCTTTACTTAAATCTTTGGGGGAATATAACCATTTATAAGCCTGTAAAAATGCTCCATCTTCATAAGGCAATACATCAGGTCTTTGTAAAACAAAGATCAGATACATTTTTGAAGTCCACGAGCCTATACCATGTACTGACATAAGACACTTCATCACATCTTCATCTGACATATCATTAAGCCTATCAAAATCAATAGAACCTGATATTACAGCATTCTTAAAATTCAAAATATACTGAGATTTTGCTTTAGAAATACCAATATCTCTTAACTCATCAACAGATAAATTATTAATTGTATCAACACTTATTGTATCATTACATAATGTTTTTAATCTATTAGTGATAACATTAGCAGCTTTACTTGAGAGCATTTGTCCTACTATTTCACCAACTACAAACTCAAATGGTTCAGGATGAATATTACATTCTATATCCCCTATAACATCAATCACTTTTGACAGTTTTTTATCTTTTCGGGATAAATATTGAACACTCTCATCATTAATAGAAATAACGAACTTACCCATCTCTATTTTCAACTCCTCACATTATGATTTTAGGTATCATCGTCATTATTCAACTTATCAACTTCATCCATATAACTTTTATACTGTTCATTATCTTCTCTTATCTCCTGCATTCTGTTTATAGGATGTTCATCATATTTTTTATAAGCATTCATTGCTATTCCACCCGGATAAGTCCACTCAAACATATTATAATCAAATATTCTTTTCTTACGCTCTTCATCTGTCAAATTTGGTAAGTCTTCTTCCAACGCCTGACGAATTTCATACCATTTACTAAGGTAGCTATTCATACCACCAACTTTACCATCACCAAATTGTAAACAGTAACAACCATCTTTCTCCACTATTTTCATATCTAATTTTTCTTCCATCTGGAACAAGGAGTACATCGCACCGACATAGCTTTCCGTCGTTGGATCCATGAGAGCTATTGTCTCCACCCCCAATGCAGCCGCAAACTTTTTAAGAAGAGCTATTTTAGGTTTTCTCTTACCATTCTCATACTGCTGTACTCTATTCTGATCTAGCCCGACCAGTGCACCAAGTTCAGCTCGTGTCATTTCACGAGCCTCTCTTATCTTCTTTATTCTTTCACCAATCCTAGCACCAGATCTATCTGTATCGAGATCTGCAAAATCTTCCCCACCTAACATATTTACAAAAATAGCCATAAGGAACCTCTCTTTCCTTTGTAATCACAAATAAAGAATACCACAAAAAAGCTCTACGATGTACAAAAAATGTACTCATAGCATCACTTTTTTATAGATTAGAGCAAATTTGTTCTTGATTAAAACAAATATGCGTGTTAAAATGCTCTATATAGAACTTATTTGTTCTAAACATAACTTTTTTGTATCAATTAATCATATTAGATATTAGGAGAAGTTGCATGGATGAAATGTTAAAAAATTACCCAGTGGTTTTATCAATCTCTGATGTAGCAGAAATACTGAATGTCACACCTGCAACAGTACGAAGACATATAAGAAAAAAAGATATTCCAAGCATTAAGGTGGGAAAACTGGTGAGAATCCCTAAAGATTCATTCATTTCATACCTTCACGGAGAAAACAAGGAGGAGTAGATATGGACAACATTATTATATCTATCGAAATATTGTTGCTGAATGATCTTCTTAACACTGGAGCAATTGATAAGAACATCTATGAGCAAGCTGTTCAGAGAATCAAATCTGATAAGCAAACAGCTTAGTGTCCCAAAAATAGTAACTAATGGGACATATCATTATGTCCCATTGTATTTTGTCCCAAAGGTAAGGAGATTTAAGAAATGGCAGATGTAAGAATTAAGTTAGACACGGTAAACTCTGAGAAGCTATCTGAGATAGCAAAAGCAACAAATCAGGAAATAAAAGATATCATCGGTCCTATCCTTGATGAGAAATTGAAATACCTGCAGATATCAGAACTGACCGTAGCTGACAGTAATTTACTTGAGAAACTTTCCAAGTATCAGTCAGCCACACGAGAACTGGTACTGTCTTTCATCCAGGAAAAGGAAGTTGACTCTGACAATCTTCAGACTGAATACAAAAAAGAGGTTTCTCATAAGCAAGAGACCATTGATGCACTCACCTCAGATATCAAGAAAAAAGAAGAGGAAATAACTTCTTTATCAAATAAGTATGACGAAGTCTGCAACAAGTTGAAAGCCTCAGAGAAAGAACTTGAAATAGTAAAGAAAGAAAATGAAGCACTAAGGAACAATAAACAACAGCTTGATAATATCATTAAGCTTTTAACCCCAAAAGGATCAGAAAATGAAAGCAGCACTCTATCTTAAAACATGTTTAAAAAAGAATCAGATTGGAAAACCCCAGAGAGTTAACGCCTCAGTTAATGTGCTCTGGGGCTTTGCTGCATCTTCAGGTTATGAAGTTGAAGGTTTGTATCACGATATTAGCGAAGCCGGCATGAGCAGAACAGAAAGACAAATGTTACTGGAACAGTGTGATCAATATGATGCACTTTTTCTAAGCTGCGCCTTCCATCTCAGCAGAACTACAAGGCAATACTTTGCTCTGATGAAAGAACTTGAGGCAAAAGGGCTTGAGATTCATTCTAAGGATCACGGTATCCTCTCAGTAAGTAATGCTATTCCAATAGAAAAGCCTCTCAGAGTTGCTACATATTACAGCCATATCATCTCTGACATAAATGGGCATAAATACAGTGATATTCAGAATCAAGTATTCAGTTTATATATCAAGAAAGAGACTCCATGGATATTAGTGGATCAGTATATAGATAAGCTGGATGAAAAAAAGGTAACTAAGCAAACTGAACTACTGAAGTTAATAGAGAACAAAGATAAGTATGACATCATCATTGTTTCAGATTTTGGAAACCTCTGCTGGGATACTTCAAGATTTTTCAACATTCGTAAAGAATTAGCTAAAGATATTTATTCATTAGAAGAAGGTATTCTTAAGTTTGTAGAGGAGGTTTAACACATGAGTTTTGCACTAGATTTAAAAGACATAATCTATAGCGATGAGTCCTTATCAAATATTACATCAGCAGTATATGCAAGAGTTTCCACCAGAAATGAAGGACAGAAGGATTCATGTGATAACCAAGTAAGAACTGCACAGGAATTTGTTAGTGACCATATTAATCTTTCTTTATCAGAAAAAAACATTTTTGTTGATGACGGAATTTCAGGTAAGAGCGTAACACATAGACCTGGATACCAAAAAATGATGGAAGCTGTTAATAATCAAGAAATCAAGCTAATCATTGTCAAAACCTGTTCTCGACTATTTCGTTCCGTCATTGAGGCACAGGTATTTCTTAATGCCTTAATTCTTAATAGTGTTGTTTTGCTCACTCTAGAGGATAACAGGATATGGGATTTTGAGAACCAAGGTGATGTAATGATGTTCTCCTTATTTTCAGTCTTCAATGCAAATACAAGCAAGGTACAGAGTGATGCAGGAATAGCCGCCCAAAAGAGGCGTATAAAGGATAAGAAATTATCGGCAAAGGATGTTGTTCAAGGATATATTTGGAATCCAGAGACTAAGAAAATAGAAATAAACCCAAGCACATCTAAATATATCGTAAATATCTTTGAAGAATATGTATACAGAAATGGTACACCAGCATCTATATGCAAAATGTTAAAAGACAACAATATAACATTTCCACATAACAGACGAGATCCAGAGACTAAGGAACATTATGTCGAACAAGTTTTTATTAATGAGAGAACTATTTCTAAAATAATCACAAACACAAAATATATAGGTTTATTTCCAATTAACCAAAGAGGAAGCAAGTTTATTGCAGGTGCAGACTCCATTAGATTTGTATTACCCGAAGAAGAATGGGTAATCGTTGAAAGACCTGATTTACAAATTATAGATAAGGATTTATTTGAGCTGGCTCAGAACATCCATAAATCAAGGATAAATATTTACGAAACCTCTGATAAAAAGGCCACACAGGCTCGCTTTCAAGGCACCCATAAATACTCTGGCAAAATTTTTTGCCCACTTTGTGGCAAGCCATTTCACTTCGGTTTTGCCGACAGAAAAAACACAGTTCCTATATACAGAATAAAGAACCATTCAGGCTGTCCAAATCCTGTTAGAAGAATACATGAGCAGGACCTAGAGGAATTAACTAAAACGGCACTTCGGCAAGTAATAAAACAGCAGGAGAAAGTTTGTGCATCTCTAGAAAAAGTCTTAATAGAGATTGTAAATACTTCCCAGAATAATGGAGAAGAAATAAAAAATCTGAAGAAACAAAAAACTATAAAAGAGAAAAAGCTTGATAACCTAATAAATCAGTTGTCTGAAAGCGGACTCACTGAATCAGCTAAAAAACGCGTCAAAGACAAAATCAATGAACTCACAGAAGAGACAGAAAAGTTGACCAACATAATAGCGGATATGGAAAACAACAAGCTTGACGACTCCTATGTCACTGAGAGAATTTCCGAGATAAAAACAGCCATAGATGAACTAAGTAACTTCACAGATATAGATAAAGCCAGGATCAAAAACTACATAGAGCGAATAGAAATGCATCCTAATGGAGATATCGACATAGAGCTTAAAACTGGTCAGATTATTGTAGCACATCAACAAGATAACAATGGGTTTCTCAGAGAGAATAATGTAGGCAAGAAGCTCAACGAAGATGTCCGGTATTCATAGCTTGAAGCATATCTATCGCCGCTGCGTCACGGACCTCGCCAACAATTATCCGGGAGGGACGCATGCGGAGACTGCACTTAATAAGATCACGAATCGTTATCTCGTTCCTTCCTTCAATATTTGCATTTCTCGCTTCAAGCCGGACCAGATTGTCTATCCCTCTTATCTGCAACTCTGCACTATCCTCTATCGTCACCAAGCGCTCCTCACTGGGGATATATTCAGTAAGTGCATTTAGGAATGTCGTTTTTCCAGCACCGGTACCGCCCGAAATGAAAATGTTATAACCAGCCTTCACAAGTAGACCTAAAAATCCTGCTGTCTTTTCATCAATAGCCCCAAGCTCTATCAATTTTTTCATTCCCATTATTTCCTTCGGGAACTTTCTAATAGTCACGGCTGCACCGTCCACAGAGATTCCCTTCAGAACAATATTCACTCTAGAGCCATCCCTTAACACCAAATCCAAAATGGGACTAGACTCATTGACCATCCTGTTTGCCTCAGCTGCAATCTGCTGAATTACACTCATTAATCTTTCACTGGTCTCAAATTTCTTAGAAGACTTGTACATCCTTCCAGCCTTCTCATAGAAAATGTCATCTGGACCATTTATCATGATTTCTGTTATTTCATCTTCATCAAGTAGCTCTGACAAAACATCTAGCTTTCTAATAGAATTAAATATCTCCCGTCTAAGCTCGAGCTTCTCCCTGAGCGGTATGTACCCCTGCATAGATTCGCTAACAATACAACCATCTATCAGTCTGCTTACATCCTCATCTCTTATCTCACCACTTAGATCTATCTGCTCCAAAACACTGGTCCGAAGCTTATTCTTTAAACCTTCTTCCATTCTTTCCAGTTAATCCAGCCCTCCATCATTTCTCGCTTTCCATAGTGCTGCAACCATCTCACTACTGTTTTCCTCAGCATCAGGAAGCTCAAGCTTCACAAGTCTAGTCAGTATATTTCTGACCCCCATTGCCTTGATAAGCTTTGTAAAAACATCAACCTTTCTAATAGATACATCGTCACTAAGAACCGGCATATATATCTGATCAAACAAAGAGAGAATCCTCATATCAGCTATAGCTGCTGAACCTATATCGAAAACAAGACTAGTAAATCTCCCAGACTTGAGAAGACATTTAATAAGCATTTCCATATCTTCAAATGAAACATCGCGTGTATCTAAAAATGAACTCGATAAATAAAGTCTGTAGATACCATTATCCAACTCGATCTGCCTTGAAATGACTTCCTCAAGCTCAGGCGATTCTGACTTAATCAAATAGAAAATATTACTATCCAGCAGGTCTGGCCGCTCCCCAAATGTCTCCATCGAGACATAGAGTCCGCCTCTCACTTCGTCATTTGCTGCTATCGTTCCTGCGAGTCGGGTTTTTCCACATCTTCCAAGGGGCGAATACACCGCGATAGTCCTGGATATCTGACGTCTGTTTTGACTCCTCTGAGTTAAAAAACTACTTAGACTCCTGATTATCATTTGGGCATTCTGATATTTATAAATGTACGCTTCCTGCGAACTTTCATCTCTCCAGCCATCTGCACAGTCTCTATATTCTGATAGCGGTATAACTCGTACACTTTGTAAACTTAGTCCCTCGTCTCCTTCGTCACAGTCAGTAATATCATCTGTTAGTAATAAGTCCAGATCCTGAACACTTAGATAATCCTTAACTGCATTTATTCCCGAAAATGCGATAACTCTTAATCTATTTTCTGGAGCAGCATTTATGTAGTCCATAAGTGCTGTCGCATAGTCCAGATCCGCGTCACAGATGCCTACCCGGTAGGTCTTCATTCCTTTCTCCTTTCTCGAAGTGATTGCTACTAGACTACCACCAGGAAATAGGGCTAACCACCCAAGAAATGCTCGATTATGTAGCGCTTGGTTTTGTAGCATTTTGCCTGCTATTTTTCCAAAAACCCGCAGAAATACTAGATTCTTTAAAAAAAATGCTTGGATTTGTTGCGCGATTTTTGACTACTTTTGACGAAGTTAAGAACAGAATCAGATAAGATAAGCAGAAACGGTCACTAAAAAATTATGAATTGTCTATTATTACCCCACTCTTTGTTAAAACCGACGAAAGGATTTCGAGCATCCCGAAAAATGTAAACCATAAAATTCAAACAAAAAAACAGATACCCTCGAGGTTTCCCTCAAAAGTATCTGTTCATTAAATCATCACTATATTCTATTAATTACTAGACGTATTATTAACTAAACGCCCGTCAGACTATCAGTCCCTCTTCTCATCCTTCTCGATATACTTATTAAGTGTATCAACAACTGTATTCAGGTTATATGGCTTTGCGATATAGTCATCCAGCTGATTCTGCATGATTCTTTCCTTATCACCAAACATAGCTCTGGCTGTTACAGCGATGATTGGAAGTCTTGGCTTGTGATTCTCAGCCTCAATCTTACGAATCTCCTGAGTAGCTGCTATACCATCCATAATAGGCATCTGAACATCGAAGAGAGCCGCGTCGTAGCTCTTCTCTTTGTAGAGCTCAACAGCTTTTTCACCATTCTCAGCTATATCGTAGGAGAAGCCTGCCATACCGAGAAGCTTTCCGATAACCTGCTGATTTACAGGCTCATCCTCAGCCACAAGGATACGTGCATTCTTACCATTTGCATTATTAATTGAGTAGAGTGCTGGATCGTCCTTCTTAACCTCTTCCTGAACTTCCATCTCAGCTGCCTTAACAACCTTAACAGGAATCTCAGCGATAAATGTAGAACCAATTCCTTCCTTACTCTGTACCGATATAGTACCGTTCATCAGCTCTGTTATCTGCTTTGAGATAACAAGTCCCAGTCCAGAACCACCATATTTACGTGTATCAGATCCATCTACCTGAGAGAATCTAACGAAGAGCTTACTCATATTTGCATCTGATATACCGATACCAGTATCTGCAACTGCTATACGAAGCTTTACATTTTCATCCGAGTCATCTATAGTTGCTATCTTAACTCTTACGCCACCATCAGACGTGAACTTTATGGCATTTGATAAGAGACAGTTAAGCACCTGCTGTATACGCTGTCCGTCTGCACGAACCAGCTTAGGAATGTTATTACCAAAGGATAAATCAAGTGCAATATTCTTACCGTTAGCTGCAGGAACATGAGCTGCAACTGTTTCCTCGATATATGCCTTAATGTCACATATCTCTTCCTTAATCTTATATTTACCAGCCTCAAGCTTACTAATATCAAGGATATCATTGATAAGTCTGAGAAGGTTATCTGCACAGTTTTTAGCTGTTATCAGATTGTCTCTGTAGTCTGCCTGAAGATCATCCGCCATAAGTGTAAGCTGAATCATTCCAAGGATACCATTGATAGGTGTACGAATCTCATGACTCATATTTGCAAGGAACTCAGCCTGTGTCTTGTATGCAGCATTTGCATCCTCGATAGCTCGTGAAAGCTTTGCCTCTGTTTCCTTCTGCTCTGTTACATCGATTACAACCATGTTGATGTAATCCGCCTCAGACTTGTACATAACTGTGTTGAAGATCTTGCCGAGCTTCTCCATAGTTATCTCAACATCCATCAGGTCCCCTTCCTTAGTACCAGATGTGTTGTAAGCCTTGAACCAGGCATTTATATCCTGAAGGACTTCTATATGACTGTCGCCAAGAACCTTACCGATAAACTCTTCTTTGTCAAGGTTGAAGTAGCTTGCAAATGTATTATTTGCATCCTCTACCTGATATCCTGTAACATCTCCGGCAGGATCTATAAGAATCTTTGCCTGTGCAAATCCTATAGGAAGATTCTTGAAGAGCTTTCTATATTTATCACTCTGTGTCTTCTCCTGTGCCTGTTCGGAACCTGAATTAATAATAAAGAAAACGATAGCTGCCTGAAGTACAGCAACTATTATACCAACTATTATATTCTTTGATACAACTGCCGCTACTATCCCCAGAACAGCCACCACAGCTGCCGTGATAATGCCCAGCTTCTTTGGCTCCATGTTCTTAAGCTTGTCCATCTTTCCACCCCTTTATCTTGATCATAAAATGATTGTTATCCAACTTACTAGATTATACTTTTTTTTGTGTTATCGGTCAATTCAATGTTTAGCTTTTCTTCGGCTTTTTTGGCGAATTATATAGATAAAAAGTACTATGTAAACTAACCAGGCAAATCCGCTAACTATAAGACCTTCCTTCGTACCCTCAGGGCTAAATTTGAGTTCAATATCATGATGTCCCGGACCTGCATCTATACCGATAAATGCCCCTGCCAGTTTCTCTATCTCGACCTCTTCTCCATCGACATATGCAGTCCATCCTTCGTCGTAAGGTATAGAGGTCATTATCAGCTGATCTTCCTCCAGACTAATGTTACCCTTTACGTAATCATCCTTTACTTCAGTAACCTCCATTCCACGCTTCGTCATCTCAGCACGAAAAGCAGTAAGTGCATCTCGGTCAAGAACAGAAGTATAAACCGTAAGAGAACCCGAAGCTGAACATCCCTTGCTAAACTTTATCTCAAGGGTTACCAGATCGCCCTTCACCAGTTCTCCCAGATCCATCAGCTGAGTCTGGTATCTATCCGAACCCTTCTTCAGACCATTCAGGCTGTAGCTAACTGTCTGCATATAGTTTCCTCTTATATTGATGAAATATTTCCCCGGATCATCAACTATAAATGAAACCAGTATCGACATATTGTTACCACTGCCATTTGTATAATTAATCACATTCGGAGACTTTGGATTAAACTCTGTGTCACAGCCTGTACCAGACACGGTAAAATCAGGATTCGTAGTGTTATATATATTATTGCTTATATCCGCTCCATATGTTGCAAAATGATTCAGGACCATGGCACAGTTGTGATTTGCATAGCTCCACTTGTTTATATCCTTGTCGATGGCATAGCCAATAGGTAGCGCAGAATCATTCTTGTAAACAACCATGTTGTCGGTGGAGAGAACATTTTCCATGTCACTAACCCCTGCATAATAAGCATTCTTTCGCATATAAACATAGCGCACACCAAAGAGGTCGTTCGTCACAGGCGTAGCACCCTTATAAAGGAATTCATTCGCGCCCGTATAGAGCCCTAGATAACTCGCAGTCTTAACCAGGTCGCCTCTTACAGTAGTGCAAAATGTACCTACACCCTTTATATTATCGAAGCTGGTCTCGTCCATCATAATCGGATTATAAATCTCCTGTCGATAGAACAAGTGCCCCGTTCCTTTCTCCATCTCCTCTATCTTCTGAGTAGCCGCCTGCATCTCGTCGGCGTACTGCATATAGTATTCACCATCTGCCACATCATTCATTCCGATACCGATGGCTGCATTTATCAGAATCTCCAGGGCCAGATAGACACCCATGATTATAGTATTCGCCTTGACGCTCACAGTATTCGCGCGGCGCAGGATAATTATTACAGTATATAAAGAAATGAGAATAACTGATAGAATAAGAAGCTTTTCATCAGATATAAAGCCATCCAGATCACCGAACTTATAGCAGAGGCCCAAAACCACAAAGGAAGCTGCAACTCCACACCCTATACTTACATAGGAAGTCTTCCTCAGTTGAATGATCATGTCATAGCTGATAACCAGCAGCACGAAAATATATACAAAAGAAAATCTATTAGGTATACCGAACTGATTGTGGAAGCCATGCCATATAAAGTTCAGCAGTTCCTGATTCATACTAAGAAGCAGAAATGCCACCAGCAGTGCCTTCCTTATCTTCTCGACAGGTCTAATCCTCTCCGAGAAAATATAAATAAAAAGAAGTATAAGACAAATAGTTCCGCAGTAGAGATTTGCACTGCCATCAAAGGTATCCATATTTACCGGCTTACTTATCATGAATTGAGACCGGATCATAGCAAAGAAGTTCTGATACCAGTTCCATTCAGGCATAGGAGCCTTGGCAGATGACGTCTTCATGATTCCAAGATAAGCAATCACAAGAGAGAATGCCGACATTGCCGCTGCAAGAATCGAACAGCCCGCAAACTTAAGTCCATCTGTAAAGAACTTCTTCACATCCTTATGACCTGAGCATAAGAACCAGAGCACAAGGAATATACAGATAATAAATGAGATATAGTAGTTGCAATACATACTGTAAAACAGTGCGGCGATATATAGTCTAGGATCAGACTTTTTCACCAGCTGCTCGTATCCGAGGATTATCAGTGGCAGTACCATGATACAGTCCAGCCACATAATATTCCAATAATAACCACACATGTAGTTATTCAGACCATATGCCAGACCAAGTGCAACTATCATCAGATTATTAGTTGGCTTACCTCTACGTCTAGATAGATAGAAGCTAAATGCCCCTGAAGAAATAGTAATCTTGAGAGCCACAAGAATAGAGAAAAAAGCTATTAGATTTTTTCTCGAAAAGAAATAAACGATTATATTCAGAGGTGATGCCATGTAGTATAGATATAGCGCACGGAAATTAATACCCATACCTACATTCCAGGTATAGTTTAGATCCGCTCCTCTATGCAGCTTATCATTCAATATACTAAAAAAAGGAATGTACTGATGAATACTATCTACCAAAGTAAATGCATTTTTACCGAAGGGCGCAACGCTCATGGCAATCATCATGATAAGCATAAAGACAGCCGTAATGGCCGCGGATATGATCCACGACCAGTTACGACCGAAAAAGGTTTTTCTTTTTTTTATGTCCTTAGATTCTAGTTCTTTCATTTATATTTATCCCAAATTTTACATTATTATTTCTCGGCAGCGAGAAGATAAATCATTGGAGAGTTCCAATAGATGGTAACCTCATTAGTAGAAAAGCTCTGTGCATTATCTACGTAGCACATGGCCGCGCTTTCCTCTGTAAGAACAGCAATAGCATATGGATCCTCAAGATTCTTATCCGCTCCACCCACCAGCATACCCTTCATCGCTTCGCCAACAGCCTGCGAAGGTCTGTGATGTGGATTCTCAGGATATAGTGTTCCGTAACCAGTTACAAAGCAGTAACCAAGAGCATTAGTTCCCAGGATATAGTCCAGCTGCTTCTCGGCAAGCTCAGAATAAGTTTTGTTATCTCCATCCAGCTTACTGGCCATATAGAACAGTTCGCCATCATTTGCAATATTCATGTTACTGCCCCAAGTGAAGTTACTTCCAAATCCGAGAGAGTAACCTGTCTTCTTGGACTGCTCCAGCTTCTCATTTGCTGCATCCATAATGAACTTCTTTCCTATTTCAGAAAGCTCCTCATCGCCGCATTTTGCAAGATCATAATTAGCATATAGTCCGATATCAGCCCATCCAAGTCCCTCCGCCAGACTTTCATCCGCCGACATTTCCTTGATCACAGACTTCATATCCTGGTTGCCTGCAAGGTAAAGCTCAACCGCTGCCCAATATCTTTCATCCAGAGTATTGTCGTCCGGATATTCACCAGTAACTATATCCTTAGGATTCCTGTAACCCTTATATTCTTCTAAAGATTCCAGATAATCCCACGCCTTGTTTGCAGCCTCCAAAGCCTTCTCACTAAATTCGGGATCTATCTCATTATATACAACACCGGCTCTAGCCATAATTGCGGCAAAATCACCCGTTGCGGTAACAGATATTGGAGCAAGCACAAGCTCGTCCGTCTCCTCTTCAGGCATAACTGTCTCTGGGAAGACAAGGCAGGAAACCTTATGATATACTCCACCGGTCTGAGGGTCCTGCATCTTCATCATCCAGTCAATTCCGACCCTTGCCTCATCCAAAAGGTCTGGTATACCATTTCCACTTTCAGGAATCCCTATATCATCATCATTTACAATAAAATCAGAATAACCATTCAGAAGGTCTGCGACTGTCTTGGCAGTAGAAACTGTATATCTACCATAGTCACCAGCATCATGCCAGCCACCACTTACATCGACCTTTGTTCCTTCATCACCATAAACGACAGCTTCCGTAGTATGACATGCCGGATGAGCAAATGCCCCTCCGTCTGCTTCACTAAGTGGGGTTCCACATCTTTGCTTATAAAGCATTAGTACAGAATCCTTGAACAGATCCGCATAAACGGTGTCAGATATCTCAAATGGATAGCTCGCACCCTCCGCAGTAAATACATAATATTTACCTGGCTCTGTAAGCTTGGAGAAATCCGCAGGTCTAACATCAAGATCAGCACCATAGTCATGTATAGGCGTTCCCAACAGTCCTGCATAAACAGTTTCATTTGTATCTGCATTACATACGATGAATTCTTCGTCGTCTGTTGTATCCGTCTTAACAACTGCAACCTTGCTGTCATCAGGAGCATATCCCAGCTGATTCACACCAACATTTA
>DFEN01000128.1:8745-10020 GCA_002368685.1 Lachnospiraceae bacterium UBA3801 | reverse complement strand
ATACGTAACCGTCTTAAGCCAAATGGCGACTTTGATGTAAGAAGGGACTTTGGACGTATCTATATAGAAGCATTATCAGACTATGATTATGATGAGGTAGTGGCTAAGCTTACTAAGATCTTTGGTATAGTTGGACTCTGCCCTGTAACGGTTGCAGAGGAGCTTACCTATGAATGTATAAGAGATGCCGCACTGGAGCATTTTGACGAATCCTTTGGACCGGACTCTGATAGTGAATATAATGGCTTTAACTTCTCATTTAAGGTACACACTCGTCGTGTTAATAAGGAATTTCCAATGAACTCCATGGAAATAGATATGGAGATAGGACATGACTTACTTGAAAAATACGAATCAGAAGGACTTCACGTAGATGTACATAAGCCTGATGTAATGGTTGAGATAGAACTGAGAGGAGATAAGGGATATGTGTATTCCAGAATCATTCCTGGACCGGGTGGACTTCCGGTTGGAACAAATGGTAAGGCTATGTCTCTTCTGTCGGGTGGTATAGACAGCCCGGTTGCTACATATATGATAGCTAAACGTGGTGTTGAGATGGAGGCTGTATACTTTAATTCACCTCCATATACATCTGCACGTGCACAGGAGAAGGTTGAGAAGCTTGGAACTATCGTGGCTCAGTATGCAGGGCCTATTAAGCTTCACATAGTTAACTTCACTGACATACAGCTATGTATATACGATAACTGTCCTCATGATCAGCTTACAATCATCATGAAGAGGATATTCTTCCAGATAGCAGAGAGACTAGCTGCTGCAAATGACTGTCAGGCAATAGTAACAGGTGAATCCATAGGACAGGTATCTTCTCAGACTATGCAGAGTCTCGGTGTTATAGATGCTGCTGTAGATTGTCCTGTATATAGACCGGTTATAGGTATGGATAAGCAGGAGATAGTAGAATACTCCCAGAAGATTGGTACATTTGAAACCTCTATTGAACCATACGAAGACTGCTGCACTATATTTGTAGACAAGCATCCTGTAACAAAGCCTAAGATGAAATCTATAGAAATATCAGAAAAACACCTTGTTGGAAAGGTAGAAGAGCTTATTGATAAAGCCATAGAAACCGCTGAAATAAAGTGGTTAAAGTAGTTTCTTGAATAATAGTTTTTCAGCAAATAGTAAATGTAAAAATAAAAATGTAAAAAAATAAAAAAGTGCTTGCATTTATCAACTAACTCTGTTAAACTAACATTCGTTGTGAAGATGGTCCGTTGGTCAAGCGGCTAAGACGCCGCCCTCTCA
>DFEN01000128.1:0-8685 GCA_002368685.1 Lachnospiraceae bacterium UBA3801 | reverse complement strand
GCCGCCCTCTCACGGCGGAAACAGGGGTTCGATTCCCCTACGGACTACAAAAAATAAGTTCGCATGCGTAGCGTGTGAACTTATTTTTTTGTATACAGGGAATCGAACAGCGAGACCATTTTTGTTAAGTTAATGTATAACTAATGAGTTCATTTATATACTTATTCTCATCCTCCCCCTCAGCAAGTACAGAAGAGAGTGGAATATCAATCAGTACATATCTTGTTGTATGTCCTCTATAATATTTCTTACCATCTATTTCAACTATTTCCTCAACTAAAACATCCTGGCTCTTATTAATAAACTTATCTTCAAAAGATTTCTTTTGTTTTGAAGTAAGTTCTAAGACTATGTCGCTTCTCTGATTCTTGATTTTTTCATCCACCTGATCTGGCATTTTATCTGCAACAGTTCCCTTACGTCTGGAATATTTAAATACATGAATTTCGTAAAGCTCAAGATTTGTCAGGTTCTTAACTGTATCATTAAAGTCTTCCTCAGTTTCTCCTGGGAAACCAACTATGATATCAGTAGTAATAGCTGGATTATCGAAAGATTCTCTAAGTCTCTTGCAGGTTTCAGTATATTCTTCAATTGTATATTTTCTATTCATTGCTTTAAGAGTCTTATTACAAGCACTCTGAAGGGATAA
The DNA here is from genome assembly GCA_002368685.1 of Lachnospiraceae bacterium UBA3801. Taxonomy (GTDB): domain Bacteria; phylum Bacillota; class Clostridia; order Lachnospirales; family Lachnospiraceae; genus Eubacterium_Q. The sequence goes on along the minus strand of DFEN01000128.1, from coordinate 8,033 downwards.
ATGGAAGTGAGGGCAGAATTTATCTGCATTCTTAACCGCTTCTAGGAATTTATCTGTAATAACTCTTGGTTCTACAGAACTCATTCTTATTCTGCATATTCCTTTAATCGAATTAATTCCTGTAATGATATCCTCAAGTCTCATTTCGCCATCACTATAGCTTGAAACATTTATACCAGTAAGAATTATTTCTTTCACTCCATTATTAGCTAGAGTAGTAGCCTCATTTATTATGTCCTCATATTTTTTACTTCTGATACGTCCTCTGACATAAGGGATAATGCAGTAAGAACAGAAGTTGTTACAGCCATCTTGTATCTTAATATATGCTCTTGTGTGGTTCTCAGGCATAACGATACTTAGGCTTTCAAAATCAGGATCATGATTAATATCTATGAAATTATCTACAACGACATTACTGCTTATATATTCATCAAGGATTCTTGCGACATCCTTCTTGCGGTTGTTACCAATTATTAGATCTACAGTACCTTTTTGAACCAGCTCATCACCAGTTGCCTGTATATAGCAACCAGTAGCAACAATTATAGCATTGGGATTTAGACGTCTCATACGGCTTATCATCTGACGAGATTTTTTATCTGCCATATTAGTAACAGAACAGGTATTAATTATATAGATATCAGCATATTCGCCATTACCAACAGGTATAACACCTTCGTCCTTTAAAAGTTCGAGCATGGCATCGGATTCATATTGATTTACTTTGCAGCCGAGGGTGCATATATATACAGTTTTATTCTTTAGATTTGAATACATAAATAACTCCAAATTAGTATTTTATTTCAAAGAATTATCAAGGCTTTTTAAGTTGACTTTTCTTTACATAACTTTTATTATTATAGCATAAGTAAAAATTCTGTAAACAATGGAGGATGTAGGTATGACTGAAGTTAAAGTATCACTTAATTCTATGGAGAAGGTTAAATCATTTGTTAATGATATAACAGGATTTAAGGCTGATTTTGATCTGGTTTCCGGTAGATATGTAATTGATGCTAAGTCTATTATGGGAATTTTCAGTTTGGATTTATCTAATCCAATCCAGCTTAATATATATGCTGATCAGGATGAAGATAAAATATTGGAAGCTATTAAGCCATACATAGTAGACTAAGGTGGCAGTTTATATCACCCCTAGATATTATGAATGATTCAGGGAGCAAAGTTTTGCTCCCTGTCTTTATGTAAAAGGTGTTTAAATGCTAGATAAGGATATTCGTGAACCGTTATTTGATTATCTCGATGAGAGATATGGCAAGGTAAGGACAATCGAAGAGAAGATAATTGGTAAATCCCGTGCAGATGTTCTTGCTATTGTAGAAGGCGAAATAATCGGGTTTGAGATAAAGTCAGACAGTGACACCTACTCAAGACTTAAAAGACAAATAAAAGACTATGAGCACTTCTGCAATAGGTGTTATGTTGTGGTAGGGGAGTCTCATATTCATGTAAGCGAGCATATTCCTGATTATTGGGGTATAATCGTTGTAAATAATGAAAATGTCATCGTAGATAGGGATGCAGCTCAATGTCCTAAAGTTAAGATATTTGACCAGCTTGATCTGTTATGGAGAAATGAGTTATCTAATATCCAGGAAAAAGAAGGACTTCCCAAGCTTGCTAATAAAAGACGAAGAGAGATATATCAGAGACTTATAGACAAGGTTGGCGAAGAACAAACTAGATTAGATATAACGAGTCAACTTTTCGAAAGAGATTATACTATCTGGGATGACAAAACTGTAAAGAAAAAGAAGAAGAGAAAAAGCTCACGTAGTAAAAAAGCCGCAAAGAAGAGAGCACATGTTACACATTATATAGGTTGATCTAAGTTTTAACCCTATTATTAGTCGAGGTATTATATGAATCAGGGAAATGTACAAATAATCAAAGAAAATATAGAGAAAAAGTTTGTAGGTAAGTCAAGCGTAGTAAATAATCTGCTTACAGCGTTGCTTGCTGGTGGCCATGTTCTAATAGAGGACGTTCCAGGTGTTGGTAAAACCAAGCTGGCCAAGTCCTTAGCTCAGTCTATCGATGCTGTATTTGCTCGTATACAGTTTACTCCAGACACACTTCCTACGGATATTACTGGAACATCTATTTATGATGCTGAAAAGAAAAAATTTAGAGTAGTAAAGGGACCTATTCATAGTGAAATAGTCCTAGTGGACGAGATTAACCGTACATCTCCTAAAACTCAGTCCTCTCTACTAGAAGCGATGGAAGAGCACCAGGTTACTATTGATGGTGAGACCTTTAAGCTCCCAGAACTTTTTATGGTTATAGCTACTCAAAATCCTTCAAAACAGCTTGGAACCTATATGCTTCCAGAGGCTGAGCTTGATAGATTCCTTATGAAAATATCTATTGGTTATCCAAATAAGGATATGCAAATGAGTCTTGCTAAGAGATTCCTTGAAGGCAGTCTTGAAGATAATCTAACTCCAGTCTTAAAAGCTTCAGATATAATTGAAATGAAAAATGATGTGAAGCAGGTTACGATGACAGACGAACTGATTGACTATGCCTTACAGATAATTGAAGCATCTCGTTCAAATGATAATCTTGAATATGGACTAAGTCCTAGATCGAGTCTGGATCTTCTTGCTGCTTCAAAGGCTGCAGCATATGTGGATGGAAGAGACTTTGTTATTCCTGAGGATGTTATAGCTATGTCTAAGGTTACACTTCCACATAGAATGATATTAACCACACAGGCTAAAATGAATAAATATACAGCTCACCAGTTAGTTGTAGATATGATAGACAAAATAAAGAGACCTCAGTAAGTAAAGGTGAAGTATTTATAGTGAGATATAATATTAAGACTTTTTTTAATAGATATAAGAAACGTATTCCGATAATTATATATTTACTGCTCTTAGTAATAGCCACAGTAAATGTAAGTATTAACGGCGGAACGTTTTCTTATGTCTTTTTTTATTCTATTCTTTTATATTTACCTTTATCAATTATCTATATGATTATATCTATGATTAGTCTTGAGGTTTTTCAGGAAACAGAAAATAAACTGATTTATAAAAATACAGGCGAAAAATATCAATTTATAGCTAAGAATAATTCAATACTTCCGATTAGTGGCATTTCCTTTTATTACAATGAAGAGATAACAAGCTTTCAGGATGATTTTACATTAAATACATTTAGATTCTTACCTAAGCAAAAATATGAATTTAATACTGATATAATGTGTCACTTTGCAGGAGGCTATGATGCAGGTATTGAAGGATATCACCTAGAAGATATCTTTGGCATCATAAGACTCCGTAGAAAGATCAAGATTCCTATTAGAATCCATGTTCTTCCGATAATTACAGACATTGCCCATAGTCTTATTAATGAGATGGGCTTTAATGAGTCGGCCGGTAATAGAATAAAACTTACTCAATTAGAAAATTATCTCGGAAATGATATAAGAAAATATGTTGCAGGAGATAGTTTAAATACTATACATTGGAAAAACTATGCCAGAACAGGAGAGATGTTTGTTAGACTTCGTGATAATCAGGAATCAGAGATAATTTGTCTTGTTCTTGAAACTGTAGTTATGGATAAAACTATGGACGGATTGAGGAAGAGAGATGAGTTTCTTGAGTACCTTGTTTCAATTGTAGAATACTTCGGTATGACAAGTAGACCTCTGGTTGTTGTTTATTATGATATGAATGTTAAAAGTATGGTTATAGATAGTCCTAAAACCTTTAACCAGTTTTATATGGAAACTCTCACTAGAATTGGAATCAAACATTCTGCTGGTCATTTAGACGAAATGGCAAATGAAATGTCTGATAAATATGAGAATATTATTATTCTAAAAGAAGATAAATGTAGTATAGAAAAGCTTTAAAGGAGCCTTAAATGGAGGAATCTTCTAGTAAAAACATTATACTTAAGAAATATTTCCTAAGAATGCCAGTTATTCTTATAACCTGCATACTGGGCTTTTTTGCTGTGAATAAAATAGCTTCTGGAGATTTGTATCTATCGACATTTTTCTATATTTCTTATTTAGTTTTCTATCTCGGAGTTTATGGACTCCTGATTTATATGGATAAGAAACGTTTTATTATTCCAAGTATATTTATCTTTACTATAGTTTTAATACTTATATCAAGAGACTTATTATTAGTCTTTAATCTAATAGCTGCTTTGATATTTGCTTTCGTTGCTTTATTTTTAACTATTGATAAATACATAAGATTTGGTTTACCAATATTTGTCCTCTTAAACATTATTTTCTGGTTAACAGTAAGTACAGATAATAAAGTATTGGTCTTATGTCTCATAGTAAGTGTGATTTATTCTATTGGTTGCGTAATAAAAAGAGATATGGAATACGGAACCATTATAGTTCTTGCTTTTGCATTTATTCTGATAATGCCAGTTAGAGACGAACCTATTAAATGGACACCAATTAAAAATTTTGTTAATTATTGCATATATAATGCCGAAGATAAAATCTATGACATTGGATATCATATTAGCGGAATAATAGATTTAGGTAATTCATATAGCGGATATTCAGATATTGGTAAGCTATCTGGTGGTATGAAGGATAGCAAAAAGCCTGAGATATCCTTTTGGATGAGAAATAAGGAAAGAACTATTTATCTTAAGGGTGCCACCTATAATACCTTGGAAGCAGATGGCCTTACGGGTAAAGAATCCTTTGATTCCAGCTACGATGAATGGTTAGTGGAATACTTTAATGCCCTATACAATTCTGAAATAGATGAAGCAACTGCAGAATGCTTTTCAGAAATTATAACTACAGAAGTTAAATATAAATATCTTAGAACTCAGGATATCATTCGACCTACACATCTTCTTAAAATTGACGAAGAATTAAAGAATGGCCTAGATAGAAGAGTTGGTAAAGGCTTTTATTATAAAGTCCAATATATGTTTATAGACTATGGTAGTCCTTATTATAAAGAGCTTATAGAGAAAAGTGAAATTAAAGAAGGCGGTTATTCTGAAAAGGATATCCAGTCCTATGATAAAATAAGACGATACGTTAAAGATATCTATAATATCAATCTTGCAATTATAATATCTGAAGATAGGTATAATGATATCCGAGATAAACTAATATCTGGTGAATATACCGACGATATGTCTAAATATCTTGATACTTCGATGTCTACTGACAGAATAAAAGAGCTTAGCGACGAAATAACTAAGGATGCAGATTCAAATTATCAAAAAGCTAAAGCTATTGAGACGTATCTAAGAACTTATAAATATGATAAATCCGTTGATTTAAGAGATAAAGAGAATTATATCGATTCCTTTATCTTTGACACAAAGAGCGGATACTGTGTTCATTTTGCATCAGCAATGGTACTTATGCTAAGAGATGCAGGTATTCCTGCTAGATATGTCAGTGGATATATGCATAAGACTGACTCTAAGGATGTCATGGGAAGTGAAGCGCATGCCTGGGTGGAAGCCTATATCGAAGGACTGGGCTGGATGACCTTTGAGCCTACTGCCGGCAATCCAACCTCCGAAGATCTTACATGGGGACGTAAGCCTAAAAAGCAAAAGACAGAAGAGGAACTAGAAGCAGAAAAAGAAGATTATATAGATCCGCTAGAAGAATATTTAAATAATCTCGATTATTCTCAAATAGATGATATATCTAAGGATACACAAAAAGATGATAAAAAAGTCGATGTAAATATTCTTAAAACGGTTCTTATATATTCAGGAGTAATTCTTGGTGTAGCGATAATTGTTATATTAATAATTATTATTTCTAGAGTTATATGGTTTAGAATGCTTACTCCAGAGAAAAAGCTAACGGAGATTATTAGAAGAACATGTAAGAATATTGAGAAAAATATCGATGATGAAGAAGCTTTAAGAAAACTAAGAGCTAACGACGGTTCTCTATATAACTATTTAGATTATATAGAAGCAGAGGATAAAGAGAAATATAAGGAGCTATTTGATCTCTATTATAAATATAGATTCAAAGGAACCAGCATATCCGAGGAAGATATTACAAAATATAATACTTTCAAATAAGAACACAATAATAGCATTATTACACTATATAAAGTATTATTACTTGACATCTATGATCAAGTTTGTTATTATATCGTCGTTGTAAAGGAGAAATGCTTGTCATTATGGAAGAAAGATTAAGACAATCTTTACTATATGATTTCTACGGCGAGTTACTAACAGAGCATCAAAAGTCAGTTTTTTCGGCTGCAATTTTTGATGATATGAGCTATTCAGAACTTGCTGAGGAGTTTGAATGTTCTAGACAAGCAGCCTTTGATTTAATTAGAAGAATAAATAAGAAGCTTGAAGGCTATGAAGAAAGACTTGGACTACTTGAAAGATTTACAGTAGCGCAGGGCAAAATGAATGAGCTAAAGGCTTCAGTGATTGAAATGAATGACACTCTAGAGAATTCTGAGATAGATAAATCTATAAAGAATAATCTTAATAGTCATTTACGTGAAATAACCAATTTATCTAGTGAGATTTTTGATAAGTTTTAAATCAGGAGAATATTAATGGCATTTGACAGCTTAAGCGATAAGATGCAAGGGGTGTTCAAGAAGCTTAGAAGTAAGGGACTTCTAGATGAGGCAGATGTTAAAGAAGCCATGAAAGAGGTCAAGAGAGCACTTCTTGAGGCCGATGTAAACTTTAAAGTCGTTAAAAACTTTGTTAATTCAGTAACTGAAAAAGCTATCGGTGAAGACGTCATGAAGGGACTTAATCCTGGACAGATGGTCATCAAGATAGTTAAGGATGAGCTTGTAGCGCTCATGGGTGAAGAAGTTGTAGAAATGAAGCTTCTTCCTAGTAATGAGCAGACTATCATAATGATGTGTGGTCTTCAGGGTGCTGGTAAAACAACTACAATAGCAAAGCTTGCTGGTCAGTATAAGAATAAGGGTAAGAAACCACTTCTGGTAGCCTGTGATATATATAGACCTGCGGCTATTGAGCAGTTAAAGACCAATGGTGAAAAGGTTGGAGTTCCTGTTTTTGAGATGGGTACAGACCATAAGCCGGTTGAAATAGTAACGGAAGCTCTTAAATATGCTAAGGATCATAATATTAACCTTGTATTTATAGATACAGCTGGTCGTCTTCATATCGATACTGAAATGATGGACGAGCTTAAAGAGGTTAAAGAAAATATCGATGTTACATATACACTGCTGACAGTCGATGCAATGACCGGTCAGGATGCCGTAAATGTTGCTAAGACATTTAACGAGGAAATAGGTGTAGATGGAGTCGTTCTAACAAAGCTCGATGGTGATACAAGAGGTGGTGCAGCACTTTCAATCAAGGCTGTTACTGGAAAGCCTATTATGTATGCTGGTATGGGCGAGAAGCTAACAGATCTCGAGCCATTCTATCCAGATCGTATGGCTAGCCGAATCCTAGGAATGGGTGATGTTGAAACTCTTATTGAAAAAGCCCAGGCTGCTATTGATGAAGATCAAGCTAAGCAGATGGAAGAGAAGATGCGTAAAGCAACCTTTGATTTCAATGACTTCCTTGATCAGCTTGAGCAGATAAATAAAATGGGTGGTGTAAACGACCTCATGAATATGATTCCGGGCATGAGTCAAAAGCTTGGAAATGTCGAAATAGATGAGGATGCACTTACTAAACCTAAGGCTATTATCCAGTCAATGACTGCTGAAGAGAGGTCTAATCCGGATCTTATAAATGTTAGTCGCAAGCAGAGAATTGCAAAGGGCTGTGGACTCGATATAGCTGAAGTTAACAGATTCATGAAGCAGTTCGAGCAGTCCCGTAAGATGATGAAACAAATGTCCAATATGATGGGCGGTAAGGGAAGTAAGAAACGCCGTAGAGGTGGCATGAGATTCCCATTTGGTTTCTAAATAACGATAAGTAGCCACATAGTTGGTTTACGATATATATTATTTTATTTCATGGAGGAATATAAAAATGGCAGTAAAAATCAGATTAAGAAGAAT
>DFEN01000118.1 GCA_002368685.1 Lachnospiraceae bacterium UBA3801 | reverse complement strand
ATTTCCTGACCATTTCTTACAACCTTCAGTGAATTATCTACTGTATATTGGAAACCTCTCTTGATAGCAGCTCCGATATCCTTGAAGATACTCTTGCCCTTTGTATCATTTGTCTTCTCAACTGCTGCTGGCACATCTCTGTAAACACTCTGCTGTGCTTCGCTAGTTGTGTACTGACTCTGCTGTGGGCCCTGAACCTTACCAGCCTTCTCAAGAGCTATCATAGCATCTAAGATATCTCCGTTCGCTTCCTCAAGAGCTTTCTTCGCATCCTCGTAAGAAACATTTGCCTTCTGTACTAACTTTTCAACCTTCTCGAATTCTTCCATAATTTTAAACCTCATCTTTCTTTAAACTATTCCAATAACTAAGTTTTGTTATCGGTTATTTCCTTTTGACAATTCACATTCTAATCTTAATAAATGAAATAGTCTTTAGAGAAAGATTAAAATTAGATTAAAATAGTTATACCATAAATCAGCCTCCACCATCAATACCGGCAGATGCCTACTAGCCCTACTTGAGCTTATATGGTACAATGGTTGTTAGTTTTGTGAGGATAAAATAATTAACTAGGTGAAATTATGACATATTATATTGATTATATAAAATGGGATAGAATCTGGGTCTACTTTCATTTTCAGACCAAGAAGGATAACCGTCCAGTTTATCTTGTGAGCCTGGATGGTCGCTACAAGATTCCCCTCATCGAGGATCATCCCAACACATACAAGCTTAATATAACAAATCCTGGAAATGCAGCTATGCTTCCTACTTGTGTCTATCAGCTAAGAGCTTATGATGGCACTCATGTCGCATGTGTAGCCTGGATGAATCCGCAGGAATGTAATAGAGAATTTATATATTTCCATTCTGAGAGATCCTATAAGGTTCAGTTCACAAATAGAAATGGTTTCAAGATGCTCACCACCGATGGCGTCAGAAAGAATCTGAATACCGTAACACGTATTCTCTCACTGATAAGACGCACCAAGCATAACACAGCAAAAACGGTTCTAAGAAGCATTTACCGTCTGGAGCATTTACTGCATCATAGGAAAACTCCGCTTAATAGACAGAATCCTAATATCCTACTTATGTCTGATATGAGTGAGGAAATGGGATCTAATATGGCAGCCTTCAAAAATGCTCTCGATAGACGCGGCTTTAAATATGATACTTCTCTTAGATCTGTAACTACAAAGCATTATTCTTTAAGAGAATGGATAAGGACTCTTCGCAAGATTGCAAGAGCCGACTTTATCTTTCTGGACGACCATTCTCAGACCACTGACTGGCTTAAGATAAAAGGAACAATTATAACTCAGCTCTGGCACTCAGGAGCCGGATTTAAATCCACAGGATACAGCCGATTTGGTATGCCCGCAAGTCCCGCTCCACAATCAGGCCACCGCCAGTACACATATGGTATAGCTGGTTCCAGGAAGATAAGACATTTCTTCTCTGAGGTTTGGGGAATAAATGATGAACAAGTTCTTCCAACAGGTATGCCACGTCTAGATGAATTTCTGAATGAAGAATATAGAAAAAATACTACTAAGAATATACTTAAGGATTACCCTATTCTTAATAAATATCGTGGCAAGAAGCAGTTTATTCTATTCGCCCCAACATACCGAGGTGAAAATAAGCGCCACGCCTACTATCCAATTGAAAAGCTTGATATGGGTAAAATCTACAAGATGTGTAAGGAAACAAATTCACTATTCATATTTAAGATGCATCCATATGTTGCACCCGTTCAAATACCTGAGGAGTATAGTGACAAGATTCTAGATCTTACGAACTACAAAAATATAAATGATCTGTTCTATATAACTGATCTTCTTATAACTGATTATTCTTCTAATATATATGAGTTCTCACTTATGAAGAAGCCTATGCTCTTCTATGCATATGATATAGATGAATATAGCAAAGAAAGAGGTTTCCACAGAGACTACCGCGAAAATGTTCCCGGTAAAATCGTAGAAACCTTCAGTGATATGATCAGAGCCATATATAATAAAGACTATGAATTTCATCGTGTCGAAGAATATATAAATAACAACTTCGAGAATATAGATACACATGCCTGTGATCGAATAATAGACTGGATAATTCTCAACAAGAAAAGAGATTACCTTGAAGAAGAAAACTAACGTATTTACTCTACCCAGTCAAAGCTTCTTGAGACTGCTTTCTTCCAGCCGTCTAGTCTGGACTGTCTCTCCTCTTCGTCTATCTCAGGCTTATATACTCTATCTATACTGATAACAGTTCTAAGCTCATCAACGGAGTTCCAGTAGCCTACAGCGAGTCCTGCGAGAAAGGCCGCTCCCATAGCTGTACTCTCGAGACAGCTAGGTCTAACTACAGTAGCATTTATTATATCCGCCTGAGTCTGCATGAGGAAGTTATTGGCGGATGCACCACCATCAACCTTTAGCTCACTGAGCTTTACTCCCGAATCTTTTTCCATAGCTGATAGAACATCACTAGTTTCATAAGCTATGGATTCAAGCGTTGCTCTTATAATGTGATACTTATTAACACCTCTTGTTATTCCAACTATAGTACCTCTGGCATATTGATTCCAATACGGAGCGCCCAGTCCAGTAAATGCAGGAACCACGTAGCATCCATTTGAATCCTTGACCTTAGTCGCCATATATTCTGAATCTTCAGCGCTATCTATAAGTCTCATTTCATCCCTGAGCCACTGTATAGATGCCCCAGCTATAAAAACTGAACCTTCCAGCGCATATTGAATTCGTCCATTTACCCCCCAGGCAATGGTAGTAACTAATCCATTTTCTGAGAATACAGGCTTATCCCCAGTATTCATAAGAAGGAAACATCCTGTACCATAGGTATTCTTTGCATTTCCCTTCTCCCAGCACTGCTGACCGAAGAGTGCAGCCTGCTGATCTCCCGCTATTCCTGCTATGGGAATCTCTCTACCAAGTATGTGCTTGCTGGCATTTCCATATACACAGCTGCTATCCTTAACCTCAGGGAGCATACATACAGGAATTCCTAATTCTTTTAAAATGTCCTCATCCCACTTCAGTTCATTGATGTTAAACATCATAGTTCTCGAAGCATTTGAATAGTCAGTAACATGAACCCGTCCATGAGTAAGCTTCCATATAAGCCATGTATCAACTGTACCAAAGAGCAGCTCGCCCTTTTCAGCTCTTTCTCTTGCACCTTCTACATTCTCTAGTATCCAGCGAAGCTTTGTTGCTGAAAAGTATGCATCAATTACAAGTCCTGTTTTTGAACGAATAGTTTCCTCAAGTCCTTTTGCCTTCAGGCTATCTGAATAATCCGAGGTTCTTCTACACTGCCAAACTATCGCATTATAAACAGGTTCTCCCGTTTCCTTATCCCATACTATAGTAGTTTCACGCTGATTTGTTATTCCTATTCCAGCGACATCCTCTGCACTTACACCGGCCTTAGCCATTGTCTCTACTGCCACGCCAAGCATAGTCGACCATATCTCATTTGCATCATGTTCTACCCAACCCGGCTGAGGATATATCTGAGTAAACTCTCTTTGTGCAACAGATACTATTTTTCCATCATGATCAAAAAGTATTGCTCTATTACTAGTAGTTCCGGCATCCAGTGCCATTATATATTTTGCCATCTTATTTCCTTCCGCTAGTTTTGTATTTTTTCATCAAGTTTCGAGAAGAAATTCTTCAGATCAATAATCGGAATAGGTTTTGAATACTTATATCCCTGTAGGTATGAAGCAGCCATGTTGATACACATTTCTTCATCGTTTTCATTTTCAACACCTTCGTATAGAACCGAATAATCCAGATCCTTGAACATATTTGCAAGACTACCTACCATCTTCTCAGATCTATTATCACTACCACTTGCAAGAACCAGTGAACGGTCAAACTTGATGATATCGAAAGGAAGCTCCATGATACGTTCCATATTTGAATAACCTGTACCAAAGTCATCCAGATAAAACTTTATTCCATGATCCTTAAGTTCATTTATTCTGCTCTTAATAACAAGGAAGTCACTTTCTGTCTGTGTCTCCGTTATCTCTATAGCTATCTTCTCATCAGGGATACCACTATTCCTGATTATTCCACTTATATCATCACAGAAATGATCATCTTTAAGTTCCATTACAGATACATTTACTGAGATTCGACGAACATCATAATTCTCTTGAATCAGATATTTTATCTCATCACAGGTTTTCTGAAGGATAATCTCCGTCAGCACATGAATATAACCTTTTTCCTCTGCCAGTGGAATAAATTGATCTGGAAATACCATACCTATATTACTTAGCTTGAGTCTCATAAGAGCCTCAGCTGTATCATACTTTCCGGTCTTGATATTGAATACCGGCTGACAGTAAACAAGAACCCTTGGATCCCTCAGATTTTTCGCACGATAGATATCTTCAAGTTCTTCAAGTATTTCTTCATACTTATTAAAGGAAACCACATCGTCGTAGTCTATCATATGAACTGAATTAATTTGCATATTGCGGTAAATACTATCCAGGAAATTCACATATTCATTTCTTCTACTAACCTCATCAACTGACTCACCGAAGATTATCTTGTAATCAAATCTATATTTTTCATACTCAACCATAAAAGCATTGAGAAGCTTGTTAATCTTATTTTCATAATCAGGATTTGATTTCTTCTTAGCAAGAAGCATCATGTTACCATTATTTATTTGGAAAAGTACCGCTCCTTTAAAGTAATCACCGGAAAACTTTCTAATAATCCCCTGTATTTCTGTAGGGAATGTCTTGCCCTCTCCGTTAAACTCTTCCAGGAGAAGGCTCATAATTATGAGTTCTCTCTTTCGCTCATAATTAAACCTGATCATATCCTCCATAGCACGTACATCTATAGCTCCCATTGATATATCATATGGATTTGAATGAATGATATAGAGCATGGCAATAGCAGGAAAAAGAAATGTACCAACAGTATAAGAAGTCTGATTATAATGATTCTGTATAGCAAGCATAACAAAGGAAACTATCATAGTCCCATAAAAACCACTCATAACTCGCTTATAGAGTCTCTTACGATATACAATCATTAGGAATAGAATAATTACTACAAAACCGAGATATCCATATAGGAATATATCTCTTCCAGATGTCATAAGTCCCTGACTTGTTATCACATAACCCTTGCCACTCATAGTCTTAACGATATCTGACACAACGGCAATAATAAAAACAATAATGCTCATTGTAACAACTGGATACTTTTTGCTGATTTCTAGTCTGAGGACTTCAGTAATATAGACAACATACAGAAGAAGTGTACTAAACAGAAGTGCATGATAAAGGATTCTGAGAATATAAACCGTTGTGTAATCCCCAGTTATATTAGTTATATATTTTACATGGTAAATAATATTGACAAAGGCCGCCAAAAGAACCGTTACATTTATGAAAAGAAAATATAAAAAGCTCTTAGACTTACGAACATAAGAAAAGCCGATTAAAATAAAGATAATTACGCAAATCGCAATTACCATTATATCGCCCGTCGGATAATAGTCATTAAAATATATATAATGTTCCATAAGCATTTCCCAAACACCATCACGTAGTTACTATAATTATACTTTATAAGGGCAGTAATAACAAGAAAATAAAAGCCAAAAACACTATACATTTCCGATGTGACACGTTATTTACATAATTCAAATAGTGAAGGAATCCTCCCAATACCTGCTTATTATTTCTTTACTTAGATTTTCCCCTATCACTATAAATAAATCCTGGCCCTCACTTATAGGTGTAATTAATATATTATCTCTAGTGGCATTAACCTCTAGCCACTCCCCAGACGCATTTTTAATAAACCCTTTTAGTCGGATTATATTACCTGCAGCCTTATCATTAAATAGACTATTTATTGTTTGATTTAGAGTTTCTAATTCTGTCTTCACATGAAAGAAAAATAGCGATTCAAAGCTCCCATCAAAGCTTTCAGGTTTTCTAAGCATCTCCCCGGAGTTATATCCACCTCTGCTTATCACCTTAAATTCTTCGTCACTTATTTTGCCCTTTTTCCAGACAAATAATTTACTGACCTTACGACTGCATTTATATTCCTCAAGACCTTCATTTATAAATCCAAGCAATTCTTCTGATTTCTTTTTTGTCTCCTCTATATTGCTACTATCATCCAGCTTACTAACTATAACAGTCCCCGCCTTAGCAACCTGAGATAGCAGAACATATTTAGCCGCTTCTGATATAGAGTCGCATATTCCTGCCTCTACTATTGTTATAACACTCCCCATTTCGTACCATCTTTCAAGTGGTTCCTCATAAAGCATGTCATATAGTTCATCGACATCATAGATACCTGAAGGCTCTATTATCACATGACTATAGCCGTTCATAGCCATAGCTATAAGCTTGGTCTTGAGTCTCCTTCTGGCACAGTCGGCATCTCCACCTATTACCATTTCGAGATGGCAACTATCTCCCAGCTCTTCAGCAAGGATCATTCTATCAACATTTATTGCCCCATAATCGCTAGCAATAATGGCTACCTTCTTATCCTGTCTTACCAGATATCTCGCATATTCCTTTATAAATGTAGTTTTACCGGATCCAAGGAATCCGGTAATCAGATCTACTTTCGTCATATTAGCTCCATTTTGTATTATTAATCAGTTTCTTATTCATCCCACAAATAATCCGTTCCAATGACATCCGCGCCTATACTACGCAGCTGACTTGCTTCCTGCTTATCATTTACAGTAAATACATATCCTATTAGGTCACTATCCCCAAGGACTTTTCCAACCTCCTCAGTATAAACCTCTTTTGCTACACTATAGCTAATGATATCATTCTTGTGGCAATATTCTACAAACTTTTCGGGAGTAGCCAGCTCCTTCTCTCTCTTTTCATCTTTATCATAATATAGATTGATCAGAGGAAAATCATATGCCTCTCTAGCTGCACGAACCATTTCTGTAGTCTGACCACCAGCTATAAGTCTATTAAGTATGTCCTCTCGACCATCAGCAACCTTTACTAGCTCGGTGTAGTATTTAAGGGTATCCTCATAGCTTCTGTTACCCGCGTCGACCATTACATACATATCCCTATGAACTTCCATGTAATCAAATAGCCCCGCCAGGCTGGTAGCCTGATACTCTCCCTGAATCTTGAAGCTCATAAACTGGTCATAGGTACATAGACGCTTATTATTTACATTATTAGGTATTTCCTGTCCTAGTCTTAGCTTCCAGTCATTTTCACTCCAGACATTATTCTCACCACTATGTGCCAGAACCAGAACATCATCACTGGTAAAGGATATATCCGCTTCAAAGAGCCTATATCCTGCTTGATATGTAGTATCTAGAGTATCTATAGAATTGATATAGCATTTTTCTTTATTCATTCCACCAAGAGCATGGATTATATAATCGGAAGAATCAACTACCGATCTATAGTCCTCTATCAGCTTATCTCTTTCCTTTTCCTGCTGAACATGCTCCGCAAACTTTTCCTCGTCAGTCCTTGCATCATTTTTCGGATGAACTCTTGTAATCACAATAAAAACAGTAAGTGCCACGAGTATCAGTAGTAGTATTGGAACTATCACAAAGCCAACAAATCTACGATACTTTTTTAACAAATCATTTTTTAGCTTTTTCAAATACTCTATATAATTCATTTAAAATATCCTACAGATTTCTATTTTTCTTTTTCTGAAGAAGAGCCTTGGTATCGAGACCTGACATACCTTCCGGTTCCGCCTCTTGCTGAACTTTCTGTTGCTGAACTTTCTGTCCCTGAGCCTTCTGCTCCTGAATCTGCTGTCCCTGAATCTGCTGTTCCTGAACACCCTGCTGCTGTAACGGTTGTCCATACATTTGCTGAGTGTTTACAGCCTTTGGGGTACCATCCTTCTTACTAAACTTTTTAAATATTCTTCGTCCTAGATTGAATCTACGTACAACTATATCAATCAGCAGAATTATAATCGATAGAAT
This sequence comes from Lachnospiraceae bacterium UBA3801, assembly GCA_002368685.1. Classification (GTDB taxonomy): domain Bacteria; phylum Bacillota; class Clostridia; order Lachnospirales; family Lachnospiraceae; genus Eubacterium_Q. The sequence continues at coordinate 8,042 of DFEN01000118.1, read as the reverse complement.
AATAACCCAAATGGTTATATCCTTCTTCTTTCTGTTTTCTGCTTTCAGCCTTGTATATAGATTGTCTCCGTCTGAAAGCATTCGTCCATTCGTTTCAACAAAGCTTTTGAAATTCGTATTTGAAATATCTTTTCTATATTCATCAGAAAACTGAATGGTTTCTATCGAAGTAGTAGAAGCCGCTATATCCTCGCCTTCCATTCTTCTTACACTTATACTATATACACCCATTTCAGAAGGCTCAAAGGAGGCTGTATATACTCCTGGATCTCCCGGTTCCAGACTTAGTTCCTGAGTTTCTCCTGACGGAGAAGTATATACTCCAACAACAGAAGTATTCTCTGAATAATCTGCCGCTGAATAGCTAAGTTCAACCTTTCCTCTTCTCTTATAAACAGAAACTCTGTCCTGTCCTATGTCGCTTTCCATAGCTGCATAGTCCATCATTCTGTTCCACATCTCAGCATAGTCCTGATTAGAAGTGAAGCCCTCGTTCCAGGTTCCAGATGCAGTTGTCATCCAAGCTACTGTATGACCTAATCCATACTGCCAATTAGATAGAAGTGGATCCTCCTCATCCGTTGTAATAGCCTCACGCGCTCCATTCTTGGTTGTAGTAGCTATGTAACCAGTTACATTTGGAATTCCATCTTTATAAAGCTCTGACACTAGCTTGTTATTACTTACAGATAATTCAAAATCACCATTCTTATAATAGGTATTACCGGACAGATATATCTCCTCCGTAAATATTTTAGGAACGTCACTTGAGGAATCAGAATAATAATATCTTCCGTTACAATCCTCTGCCAATTCCTCCAGAAGAGTAGTATCCGAATCAGAGCCAACCGCAATTGTAGACATGGTTATATAATTATCATTTATGAGTTCAACAGCATCACTAAAGTCCTTAGTCTCACCTTCACCATCCGTCAGAAGAAGTATATGCTTAACTCCTGCATCAACTTCAGATAGTTCCTCTGCAGCATCTATAACAGCTGGCTTTATCACAGTTCCGCCCATTATACCTATCTGCTCTATCTCTTCTTTGATAGCTTCCTTATCATCGACCTTTGTAAGAGGTACACGCCATGTAAAAGTATCACTAAATGTTACTACGCCGACATAATCCTTTGGTCCTAGATTATCTACCGCCTCAAGGGCAGCATCAACAGCAACATCCATCTTACTTCTTCCGTTATTCTGGTCTCCCCCTGAACTCATAGAACCTGAACAGTCAATAACCATTACCATAGCAAGGGATGGTGCCTCATCCAGTCCCTTTGGTTCCATATCAACAGGAAGGATCTGTTCAAGTGGAGTATCCTCATATCCACCCGGCGCATAGCTTTCTCTACCACCAGTACATATAACACCACCACCATAATCTTTTACATAGGTTTCTATTACATCAATAAAGCCCTGAGGGAGATCCTTAACATGACAATTATCTAGAATTATAGTTTTATAGTTAAGTAAGCCAGATATATCATCAGGTGCATTAATGCAAGAAACAACCGTTGCATCTACATTAATATTCTTCAGGATGCTATCCAGTCCAGAGCTATCCTCTCTTGCTCCAGATACTATAAGAACCTTTCCAGGAGCATTTACTACCGCCGCTGCAACCATACTATTATTCTCAGTTATAGTATCGCCATCAGCTTCTATAGTTACCTTTCTCTCTTCTATTGCTTCATCTCCGGCCACTTCATTCAGGACAAATGTATTCTCGCCTCTAATCAAATGCACATCCATCTCATCTAGAAGTTCACTACTATCCCACAGCCTTAGCTTTGCATCTACTTCGTAGGAACTATAAACAGTGACCTTGATGCTATATGCATCTCCAACCTCCAGCTTCTCCGGCATATCTACCATTTCGAGATATACATCTGAAGCATTTTCGGTTTCATAAAGCTTTGCACATATTTCTATATCATTATCTTTTAACTTGTTTAATGTATTATTTATATCACCTACAGTTTCACATCCATCTGTAAGAATAACCATTCGACCCAGGCTATCCTCAGGTACAAGCGCCACAGCATAGTCAACCGCTCCCTCTATATCTGTCGCAGATCCGTCAGGCGTAGAAGCAATTCCCACAAACTGAACATCATCAGTAACAAACTGATCCGTAGCGGCATTTCTTCCAAAGGCAACCACTCCGTAGCTCTGTCCTCTAGGCAGCTTCTTCACTTCTTCTCTTATATATTCCTCCTCCTCCGCGAGGCTGCTTGCATTACTATCTGACATATCTACAAGGAATATAGTAACTGTCTTATTCTTGCGACCGAAGAGGTTGACACCAAAAATAGACATCAGAACAAGTATTACAAGAACTGTTCTAATAATTATTTCGATTTTGTTCTTTCTCACCTGTCTGGTGATATAGATGATCCAATCAAGTATCAAAAGTATAAGAGCTATGATAAGACAGATTCTTGTTAGGGAACCCAGTCTCACACCATATTCTGCCTCTTTTACATAGCTCATAGACTCATGAGATATGGTTCCATCTCCCTCGGAGATAGGATATCTGACTACAAAATATTCACTCTTGCTACTATTCTTTTCTCCCACTGCATTCGCAGTCAGTCTATTCAGGCCTGATTTTCTTAGACTATAATCATCATTTGAATCAATTGCTTCGAATACAGTATCCTTACCTACTGAAGGACTTAAGGATAGGCCTTCTCCCGCCTGAATATATTTACTGTGCACCAAACTGTCATCTGTAATATAAGTAACAGCTTCTGCCACGAAGATTGGGAATTCCGCCATAAGGGGATACTCGGTATTTCTAATATCAAATCCAAGTACAACCTTTCTGACACCCTCATTTTCTCCATAGTAAGCAACTACCTTTTCATCTTCACTGCCAGCATTTATAACCATGAGTGGACTAGCCCATTCAGGACACTCGAGCACGGAAAGATCACTGGCACCAAAGGTATAGTCATTCATATCCCCAATAAGGTCTCCCGTACGAACAGTAACTATTGCACCTGATACCTTTTCAGAATCCTTATCAGAATATCCTTCCACTATTCCCGGATAATTTCCGGTTACAAGGTCCGCTCTATCATATATTGCAAGTACATTTTCTCCTGTAGGTATTTCCGCATCATTGGTGATCTTCAGCATAGTATTTCCAGTAATAGCGGTGTACGCCTTCTCAAAATATGTATTACCAACGCCGACCATATATGCCTGAACTTCATCTGATGAACTCTTTATCGCATAGGCAGTATTATCTCTATCCAGTCCGTCGGAATCTATTCCACTAAGCTCAGCCTTTACATAGTCTCCCTTTACGGATTTATCCATCATTAGGACTGTACTTCCTGCATTACCCTCTGTATCAATCGTCCTAACCTCAATCAAAGAACCGTCTGCATCATATAGGGAAATGTCAAACTTATGACTTCCTTCCCCCTTTGTATGATAGCCTATTGCTATGTCGTAGGTTCCTGCATCATTCTGCTTCATGGACATCTGACTTATACCAACGTTACTAGTAACATCCCCATATACCTTGATATCCACAGACATTTTCTGACTCATTTCCTCTAAGCGAGAAGCTCCGTCTCCATCCGTGAAGATTATTATTTCTTCCTTCTTGAGAGATTCCAGCAGTCCTTCAGACTTGCTTATATCTCCAGCCGTATCAGTAACCTGAATATTAGAGAGAATTCTCTTCAGTTTTCCCTTGTCATGACTACCATTAGCAAGGACCTCATTCGAAGCTCCACATGTAACAATAGAGATATCTCCTCCAGAAGTTTCCACATAATCCTTTGCATCCTGAATAGCCTGTGCAAATCTAGTAGTACCATTCTTATCCTTAAACTGCATACTTCCAGAGGTATCAATTACAATAATGGAGGATTTGTTACTTCCCTTCATTCCTCTCTTAACCATTGGAGACATAGCAGCAAAGGTAAGGCTAATGAGAGCTAGAATTTCAAGGAACATAAGAATATTCTTGATTAGCTTCTTAGAAAATGTTGTACTTCTCTCATTTTTCTCTGTATTTTTCCACAACAAAACAGAAGGTACCACCTTGCGTGTTCCCTTCGGCTTCATCAAATATAGAATTATGATAATCGGAACTCCCACCAGACAAATAAGTGGGAGAAGTGTTGCGAATGTCATAATAATCTCCAGGTTTTATAAGAATAAGAATCTCAAATTCTCATATATTAGTTTTTTAATAGGATCAGCCGTAGAACATAGAATATAGTTTCCGCCGGCTGCCTTTGCTTTTGTATAGATGTTCTTGGAATAATCCTCAAGAGCTTTCTTATAATCTCTTATACTGTATTTATCAAGTGTGATTCTGACTTCTCTATCATCATCCTCACTATCTATATATTGAAATGAACCGTCATCCTCTATTTCCATCTCTTCGCGAGAAAGAACATGTATAAGAGTTGTCTTCATACCATGGTAATCAAAGAGTCTAAGTATATCTGTTTCCTTAGCAAGGAAACCCTCATCCATAAAATCAGATATAACTATGGCTACACCACCTCTACCCTTAACAGCTTTTTTGAGTGAACTCATAAGATCTATTTTTCCATTTACCTCTGTCTTCTCAAGCCAAGCCTTAAGCGTAGCAACACCTAAACTGCCAACTGGAACCTTGAAGGTATTTGTTGGAAATGCGAGATCCGTTACATAAACACTATCTCTTCCGGAGGTTGCAGAGAAGCTTATTATTTCTGCCAGCTCCGCCATAAGAGTACTCTTCTTCTTCTCACCAAAATCCATGGATTTACTGGTGTCTAGATAGATGCTAACCCTACCTTCCTTTTCTTCCATGAATTCCTTAATATAGAGCTTGTCAAATCTAGCATACGCATTCCAGTCTACATATCTAGTATCGTCCCCAGGGACATATTCACGGTATCCGGAAAACTCTGCAGAGCGTCCCTTTGCAGACGACCTTCTGAGACCCTCGCCCTGGGACATACTGCGGCATATATTTAACCTAAGTGTATTCAGTTGTTCCAGTTCTCTCAGATTAAGTGTTTCCATCTGCTATCCTTTAATAGTCTTTAAACTTTAAAATATCTTCTTTTTACAAGTTATTATCCAAGCAGCTGCTTAATGATTGTATCCGCATCAACTCCATCAGCTACTGCATCGAAGCTGAGGATGATACGATGACGCAGAACTGCTACCGCTACTGCATCAATATCTTCGAAGGCCACATTTAGTCTACCCAGCATAAATGCACGAGCCTTTGCACATCTAACTATATACTGTGCTGCTCTTGGGCTGGCGCCTTCACGTATATATTTATTATCAGCATGAGTCGCCATAACTAGATCAAGGGCTCGTCCCATAACTGGATCTGCTATAGGAATCTGCTGAATCATTTGTCTTATCTCAATAAGTGTCTCAGGCTTAACCATTGGCTGTACAGGTTGTACTCCGAAGCCTTCAGTAAGATTCACAATTGCTGCAAGTTCTTCCTTCGTTGGATATTCTACAAGTAGCTTCATCGCAAATCTATCCAGCTGTGCTTCAGGAAGTGGATATGTTCCTTCCTGTTCAATAGGGTTCTGTGTAGCAATTACAAAGAATGGATCTGGGAGAGCATAAGTCAGGTCACCTACTGTAACTGTATGTTCCTGCATTGCTTCAAGGAGCGCTGACTGAGTTTTAGGAGTAGCTCTGTTTATCTCATCCGCCAGAACCACATTCGCAAAAATAGGTCCTGCCTCGAATTTAAAGCTGCTTCCCTGCTCATTTCTAGCCATTATATTTGTACCTGTTATATCTGCAGGCATAAGGTCTGGCGTAAACTGTATTCGTCTAAACGACATATCAAAGACGTGACTTATTGTTTGAACCAGTCTTGTTTTTCCGAGTCCCGGCATACCTTCGAGTAGAACATTTCCTCCTACTAGAAGTGCCATGAGAAGATTATCCACCGTCTTCTCCTGACCTATTATCTCCTTATGTATTTCCGCTTTAACCTGATTAATAACGCTTACAGCCTGGTTATATTCCATTCTTACTTACCTCCATTTATATCTATTCAGATAAACCTGTGAAATAATTCTTTATTACATCCGACATTCCGCCGGGATATTTTCCTTTATCTATTCCTTCATACGCCTTATCACTGTAGTCGCCTATTACAGTATCATATGGCACTTGAGTTCCTTCCCATGCCAGTCCGTTCTGTTCGTGAGCAAACTCTGAGGTGGAATTCTCCGTATACTGACCTGATACGTTTTCATTAACGCTTACATAGTCATGATTATGTTTAACCTTTGTTTCACTAGAACCCTCACCTTGTCCGCTTCCCTTTCCTTTGCCTTCACCTTCTCCTTCGCCTTGGCCTTCGCCCTCGCCTTCTCCGGATCCTTTTCCTTCGCCTTTACCTTTGCCTTCACCTTCTCCTTCTCCTTGGCCTTCTCCTTCTTGGCCCTCTTGACCTGGCTCGCCTTCTTGGCCTTCTTGGCCTTCCTGGCCCTGCTGACCCTCTTGACCTTCCTGACCCTGCTGACCTTCCTGGCCTTGTTGTCCTTGTTGACCTTCTTGACCTTCTTGACCCTGCTGACCTTCCTGGCCTTGTTGTCCTTGTTGGCCCTCTTGGTTATTTGAGGCAGTCTGATTCTTCGGCGTCTGATTCTGATTATCCGCTATTTCTTTTGCAGACTTTAATTCTTTCTGAGCCTCTCCTGTTTTACCTTGAGATAACATTTCTAGCTTGTCGGACATATCCCCAAGCTTATAATCATATTTTTGTCTAGCCTTATTAAAATCATTCTTATCCTTCACATTTGCAAAGTCTTCTTTTGAAGTCTTAAGGGACTCCATCATTTGCTTTAGCGCCTCGAGCTCCTCTGGAGTCATTTCCCCCTGATCTATCTTCGTCAGGGCCTCCATCATTTCCTCTACTTCTTCCTGAGCCTTCTTTGCTTCCTGCTTAGCCTCATGCTGATTCTTTGCCAGCTCCTTTGCAGGAGTAGGTATCATATATAAAACTGTCGCAAGAACCATAACAAGTAGTAGCACTCCCAGCTTTATCCACGGAAGCTCAAACTTAACCTTTACCTTGCTCTCCTCCAGCTTTAGATGTTGCTCAGCATCTATTCTCTGAAGAATACATACCTTATCTTTATACTTTCTATTTTCAAGAGCTGTTATTATTTTCTCATCAAAGCCACAACTATCTATATAGAGTGCCGCTGCCTTGTTATCTATTCTCCTTCTAACTCCAAGGAAAACTCCAACAAGCAGTCCTAGGAATGTAGTACCAAGGGCCACATAACCCGCATAATAGAAGGGAAATATCATACTCGCTATAACAACAATAAGTCCTGCTACAGCTCCATACATCAGAGCTGTAACAAGACTTCTTCTCATTATATTAGCATTTAACTTTATTCTTATTTTTCCTACTATTCTGTCAATATATTCCATTCTTCTGCCTGCCTGTTATTTGGTTAAAATAGCATTTACTTATTTCTAGGCTTCAGTCTTAGAGAAGCCATCCATATGAAGAATGCTGCTATTCCAAGCTGTAATATAACTGAAATAATTAGCCATACTGTAGTGGATCCAAAAAATTCAAAGATCGGATGGTTATTCGTACCATAACTATATATTTCTTCATATAAGGATTCACCTGTCATTCTCCCATAGAAAAATACTATAAAGGACTGAACAGGATTAAATGCAAGTGGTAAAAATGACCATACCGCGTTATCTATATCTCCAAGAATCGCAACTAGTAGTAGTGGAACATAGGTTATTCCATATATCGTTCCATATATTACATATGACATAATAATAGCTGGAATTGATTTCCTACATACGGAGGAACAGAAGGTTCCTATACTTCCTGCCATTATTGCATAGACAAATGCAAGCACGGTATACTCCAGAAGCATAAGCCATGACAGACCTCCCATTATGAAGGATATCGCCATGAGAGGAACACTAGCTACAACGAATATCATTACTCTGAAAACTGCAGATGAAACCTTACCAATAATTATTGCTGGAGCACTCGT
>DFEN01000120.1 GCA_002368685.1 Lachnospiraceae bacterium UBA3801 | reverse complement strand
GTTTTTTCTTCCTGCAAAAGTACAGAAAGTATTCCGATAAGCCTATCTATTTTCATTTCATATAACTTCCCTTCTTATGCTTCGCGCATCTAGCCATATAGCATTTCGTAGTTATATTGAAATCCTATGTTGGTATCATAGCAAAGCTAACATGACAACTGTATGTCATGTTTTAAATATAACAATATCTGATTTTTGTGTAAAGAAACTAGTGACTATCTATCTCACTATCATCTCTGGTGATATCCTTAGCCCAGACATGGCTATAGAAATGTTTAAAGACCCATGGCCATTTTACAAATTCATCGGTGCAGAGCAGGAAGTACACTACCTTGACGGGAAGCTTAAAAACAAAAGCCGCAAGGAAGCCAAGTGGTACCGCATAGCACCACATATCGATAGTATCACATACGAATCCAAACTTACTATCACCACCTGCTCTGAAAACACCGCCTATAAGGCAGGTATTAACAGAGGTTCCTGAAATGTAATAGGAATTAATGATCATCATAAAGTTCAAATATTCTAGCGCCTTCGGCGTTAGCGATGCATAGTCCAGAACAATCGGTTTCAACGCCAATACCACAAGTCCTCCAATGATTCCGGTAATTATCGAAAGTCTAAGGAGTACATGTCCCGCTCTAATTCCGCCTTCCCTGTCTCCAGAGCCCAAAATCTGTCCTACTATGATTCCAGCAGCTTCACCTACTCCATAGCAGAATACACATCCTAGATTTCTGACAACATTTACTATAGAATTCGCCGCCACGGCGTCACTTCCCAAATGTCCCAAAATAACAGAATACATCGAAAATGCCACTGACCATACAAGATCATTACCAATAGCCGGAAGTGCCATCGAGAAGAAGTCCTTCTGAAGCACGGGACTAATTTTAAACATAGTTCTGAAAGTCAGCCTAACCCCCGGCCTTCTCAACGAAACAGCAAAGCATCCCAGCATCTGAAGCAAACGACTTAGTGTAGTAGCAAGCGCAACACCAACAACACCAAGCTTTGGCGCTCCAAAAAGACCGAAAATAAAAACTGCATTTAATCCTACATTACATATCAACGCACCAATCTCAAGCACTGTACTCGTCGCAACTCTTCCTATACATCTAAGTATCGACATATAAACAGCACTCACCGCCCAGAAGAGGAGTCCTGGTGCAATCATCACAAGATATCTACTACCAATTTCAATCAGTTCAGGATCCGATGTATAAATGTACATCAGATATTTCGGTATTACTATTGACGCTATCGCAACAGGAATTGCTACCAAAAGTGAGAATCTAAGACCAATCCCTTCTATCTTTTCGATAGTTCTCATATCCCCTTTACCATAATACTGAGCCGCCAACATCGCTATTCCAGTACCAATTCCATAAAGGAACATGAAAAAAATACCAATCATGCTATTTGCAAGTGATACCGCACTTATAGCGCTTTGGCCTACAGAATTTAGCATAAGCACATCTACGCTATTAACTGCAGCATCAATTACATTTTGAAGCACAATTGGCAGCGCAACTACCAATATCTTTTTATAGATGACTCCGTCACCCCTATACTTTTTAAATGTTCCGAACATAAAATCCTAAATCAACGTTTATATAATTGTTTCCAGAAATCGATTATCCTACGATAATCACTTACCACCTTGTCTACATCAACCTCTCCCTGATGTTGCATTTGATAGATATACCCTTCTGAAGCCAGATACATATCCTGATACATCAGTTCTAGGTCGAGGCCTTCCTTATACTCCTTTGGATCAAGTCTCGGAATCGCCGTATTAGTCTTAATACTTTTATACGGAGCAATGATCTTCTGGAGTTCATCCTTCACTTCTTCGTCGTCCTCATAATAAGCCTTGAGCGCGAAGTTGCTCATATCAGGATACCTCTTCATAAGCTCAGCCTTCGCAAGAAGCCCCTTATACATCATTTCAAAGATATCCGACTCCTGATAACATCCTGACTTAACCAGATGCTCCAAGGTTATCTCTTCCGCTTTTTTCATCAGGAACAAATATAGCTCCTTCTTATTTCTAAAATAGAAAAACAGAAGTGATTTACTGATATCAGCCTCATTCGCTATCTCCAGCATAGGACTTTTTTTATATGAATTTTTAGAAAATACCCGGAAACCCGCATTAAGTATCCGGTCCTGCTTCTCCTGTGGAAGCGCGTAGAATTTTTCGTTCATTTTCAGACTCCGTTACTTTTTACTTTATAAGTCTATGTTAATTACGCGGAAATGTCCTTCTTATTATACTTGATATAAGCAATTATAATACATACCACCATAATTATCATTCCCGGAATCAGATAATCCACATTTATTTCTAAGGTGTTGATTATATCCGAGCCTTCTGTATAACCAAAAGGAGTAATATACTTAAGCACCTTCGCATCCTCAGATATATTTGCCACGATGTTTAGAAGATACATCAGACCCGCGATTCCGATACCAATTCCTATTCCAGCCTTCTTTATAAAAGCGGAGATGCCAAAGCATATTCCGGCTATTTCGAACTGCATCAACAGATACGCGCCATGGAAAAGTATTAACTCTTTCCAGAATATCTCTTCGTCGATCATCACTATTGAAGCTATAGAGCATACGAATACAATCACATTCATGATTATAATTATCGCAAATGTACTCATCAGCTTTTCAGATATAACTCTAGTCCTCGAAACTGGATGTGTCAGCAGATATTCTGCAGTACGTTCCTTCTCCTCTTTCATAAGTGCTGAAACTCCAATAATAGCAGCAAAAAATGCCCCACCTATTCCGAGCATATTTCCGCCCTCAACTGCATAGAAGCCTATCAAGGTTCCAAAGTTCAGCTGGTCCATACCAAAGGCCGCCGTGAAGTTTCCCATTGAAGAAAACATTTCATTTACTCCCGACATCTGTGATTCCATATCTGGGTACATCAGCACACATGCAGCAACAAGAAGTCCTATCGATAGACTCCATATGATTATCGCAAGCTTCTGCGATTTTATTTCCTGTTTAAATATCGTCATTTTTATACCTCGTAATAGTTCATAAATATCTCTTCAAGACTTGGTTCCGTAATAGTTAGATCCTTTGGCTCAACGCTTCGTAGCATATCAAGCAGCATAGGCATCTTACCATTATATAGAAAGTCCGCCGATCCTTTTTCTTCGTCTAGCTTAAGGTCAGAAATGAACTTCTTTATATCATTTCCCTTTAGTATGCTTTCAAGTCCAGAATTTCCTCCAATCACAGAAACCTTCTTCGCTCCAGTTTCCTCGATCTTATCGACTGTGTCTGACATTATGATCTTTCCATCCTTGATAAATGCCGCCGTATGGCAGTAGTTCTGAACCTCAGACAAAATGTGTGAAGAGAAGAATATAGTAGCACCTCTCTCATTTTCTTCTGTTAATATATTGAAGAATTCACGCTGCATTAACGGATCAAGACCAGAAGTAGGTTCGTCAAGTATCAGAAGCTTTGGACTATGCTGAACAGCACATACTATACCAACCTTCTTCCTATTACCAAGTGATAGCTCATCTACCTTTCTACTCATATCGAGTCCCAGCCTCTCAGCCAGCTCAGTAGCCTTATCCTTACATTTTGCTTTCCTAAGGTCAGCAGAATATTTTATTACATCCTTCACTTTCATGCCGCTATAGAAATTGATTTCCGAAGGTAGATATCCTACTTCCTTTAGGATTTTGTCCTTCTCGGTCAGTATGTCGAGCCCTAGAACCTTGGCGCTTCCACCCGTTGGCTTTATAAGTCCAAGAAGAGTTCTGATGGTTGTCGATTTACCTGCACCATTTGGTCCAATAAATCCAAAGAAGTCGCCCTCTTCGACCGCTAGCATAAGGTCCTTTATGCCTCGACTCTTTCCATAGCTTTTTGTTAATTTATTTGTTTCAATCGCATTCATAATTACTATCCTTTATCATTTGCATTGACCGTTGACCACAGTGGTTAATAATTATTATATTCCATTGACCGTTTTTGAGAAGACCCCAAAATAAAAAATTTTAAAACTGGCTTTATAGTGTTACAATAGACCAGAAGGAGAGATAAAAATGAACGATTATTATTATAGTGATCCAACCGAAGATACTTATAAAACTCCAGTTATGGCTGCATTCACAGTAGAATATAGTAAAATCAGAGCTATACTTCTTCTGGTCTTTGCTGTATTTCCATTTCTGGTTTTTCTTTTTGCTATGAATCTATTATCAGATTTATATCATCATGGTGCCACCGGAATGGTTTATATGTTTGTATTTTTCTTAGTAGGCACGTCTCTTATGTTCCTTTTCATTTTTCTATTATCAGTCGGAACAAAGATAAATGTTCAGGGAAATGTAATCACCATCAGAAAATGGTTCATTTTTTCAGATGTTATTTCGCTAAATAACATTTCAAAATGCGAAGTAATATTAAATCTGACTGTTCATAGTAGATATGGATCTCGAACCTACAACAAGATAGTACTTCACTATAACGACAAGAAAGTTTCCGTCACAGATGACGTATTCACCAACTGGAATAGACTAAGAGATTATATGCTTGAAAATGGCAAAGCCACCACAACAGATGGAACAAGCAGGCTTTCAAAATTCCTGGAAAACCTAATGAGAAAATAACTAGTCAAAGGACAGCATCAAGGTCTCGGAAACCTTGTCAAAATCGTTAAAGTAAGAGACACTTACCACACGGTTCGAGGTTTCATTTACCATCACGACAACGCAGTCGTTATTGGTAGTGTTGTGATAGAAATAAATATTAGACTTATTTCCGTACAGACTCTGCAGGCTTTGAGTAGATTCGTCATAGTTAAATGTAATCTTCCGCGCAACCTTTATTTCCTGCTGATTAACTGAAATGCCGTAGATGGCATATTTCCTGCTATAGGTGTTGAATCCGACCTTCTGTCCATTTATATAAACAATATTTAGATCCCCGTCTGTTTTAACCGTAACTTTTTCATTTGTGTATACAGGAATCTGTTCAACAAGTGTTTCATCCTCATGGAACGTAGTACCTAGTTCGCGAGAGATTACATTTTCAGGCTGAATAAAAAGATATGATATATCGCGTCCGCCGGAATTAAGTAGATAGATTATTCCCTGATAACTGAAATAAATGAAAAATGTTGCAACTGTTACAACCACAAGCTTGCTCACTATTTCAATCAGGAATCTAGCACTCTTCTGATTGAGAAACTTCGGAAGTGGAATGACGGTCATATCATCATAATAATCATAATCATCGCCATTTGCGATTCTTCGGATATTTCTGATAAGCTTCAAAATAAACTTCGTAAAAACGCCCTTGATAACAAGGAGCAGGAACAGGAACAGGAGCACAACCATAGTTACGGTAGGTGACACTTCGAACTTATTCAGATAGTTGAAGAGAGTAAGAATGATGCTTGCGAGAATAATGTAAAGAATCGCACCAAAGCCCATAGAGCAAACGATGTGATTGCCGCCTTTATCCTCAACCTTCTTCTGAATCTTAGTAAAGATTTTCTTCAGATAATCGCTGATTACAATATAAAAGAAGACCGCTACAAGTACTTTTCCTACATATAGTGGTATAGAGTCATTGTTTGCATAAACCCAATCTATAAATTCTTTCCAAGTTATAGCTATAAATTCTTTCAGCGAATCGTACATTTCCCTTTTTCCTTATTACAGCGGCCATGCATCTACGGCCGATTCTCACTAATAATTATAGCTCATAAAGAACATTAAATGTATAACAAAATACACAGTGATTGAGAACTTATTTTAATAATGCTATAATCTGAATTAAATTTACCAAGAAGGAGCCTACACTTATGGAGGGATTATTATCACTGTTTTCAAATATCACGAACCTTGATTATAAGCAAGTGATTATGTGGGTTATCGGAGCTGTTCTGATATACCTCGCTATTAAAAGAAAAATGGAGCCAACGCTGCTTCTTCCAATAGGCTTCGGTACCATACTTGTTAACCTACCAATGTCTGGAGCAATCACCCAGATGGTCGGAGATATACTTCAAGAAGGACCTATCTCAATCCTTTTTGAAAGCGGAATCGCAAATGAGCTCTTCCCACTATTACTCTTTGTAGGTATTGGAGCAATGATCGATTTCGGTCCACTGCTTTCCAATCCAAAGCTAATGATATTTGGAGCTGCAGCACAGTTTGGTATCTTCTTCACTTTGAGCCTTGCTTCACTGTTTGGATTCGAACTTAGAGACGCCGCCTCCATTGCTATTATAGGTGCTGCCGATGGACCAACCTCCATCTTCGTAGCAAACTATTTTGGAACTAAATATATCGGAGCAATCATCGTAGCAGCTTATTCATATATGGCTCTTGTACCTATCGTACAGCCACCAATCATTAAGCTTCTAACAACAAAAAAAGAGCGTCAGATCCGCATGGAGTATACATCAGGAAATGTATCTAAGACTGCTAAGATCATCTTCCCTATATTCGTAACTATACTCACAGGACTTGTTGCTCCAAACGCTGTAGCACTTATAGGTTTCCTTATGTTTGGTAATCTCATCAGAGAATGTGGTGTTCTGGATTCACTTTCTGAAACAGCACAGTCAGACCTGGCGAACCTTATAACACTATTCCTGGGAATAACTATAGCAGAGAAGATGCAAGCAGATGCCTTCCTGAATCCACAGACACTGCTCATACTCTTCCTCGGACTTATCGCATTTATATTCGATACCGCCGGCGGAGTTCTCTTTGCTAAGCTAATAAATATTTTCGCCAAGACAAAGATCAACCCTATGATCGGAGCAGCCGGAATATCAGCATTCCCTATGTCCGCTCGAGTTGTTCACAAGCTTGGTCTTGAGGAAGACAGTTCAAACTTCCTCCTTGCTCACACAATTGGTATTAATGTTTCTGGTCAGATAGCTTCTGTAATTGCCGGAGGTCTGATCCTCAACCTGATAGCACGATAGGAGGACTGAAATTATGAAGATTGATGTAGATGCATTTATGAACTCCCTACCTATTATGGGAATTGGACTACTCGGAATATTTATAGTAACCATCGTTATTATTGTCGGAATATATATACTCAAGGCTGCGACGACCCCTAAGAAGGATGCTGGCGAGATGGTATCAGTTGAGGAAGACAAGAGAAACACAGATCCAGACGTTAAAAAGGAATCCGCTATGGACCTTATGAAAGAACGTGAAAAGAAAGACTTCTTTGAAACAGATAGCAACTTCACAATATCGAAAGACCTGTAGGTAGAAAATGAGGCCAGTGGGAACGGTTCCCACTGGCCTCACTAGCTTCATTTTACCAGCCGAGATCCATGAGCCAGTTATTGAGAGCGCGCTCTCTATCCTTGTCACTCTTCTCCGGATCATTGTAATACTCACCTTCGATATTTCCATCAATGATGTAGAGCACTCGTGAACATTTCGCTGCAACCTTAGAATCATGAGTTACCATCATTATTGTGGTACCCTCTTTATTGATCTTAGTAAGTTCCTCCATAACTTCATTTGAGTTAGCACGGTTCAAGGCTCCAGTTGGCTCGTCTGCGAAAACAACGCTTGGCTTATTGATAAGGCTTCTGCAGATGCAGGCACGCTGAAGCTGTCCTCCTGACACCTCGTTGATATCATTATCGGCCGCCTCAATGATTCCCAGCTTTCTCATCAGATCCTCACCGAACTCTGTTACTTCCCTACGGCTCCTCTTCAGCTTCTTACTCTGAAGTCCTGGAAGTAAAATGTTATCTAGAATTGTAAGATTCTTCATCATAAACATCTGCTG
>DFEN01000060.1 GCA_002368685.1 Lachnospiraceae bacterium UBA3801 | reverse complement strand
ATTCCACAGGCCATTCTCTCTTCTAGAGAAATAAATGCATCTATATCTTTTTCATAAGCATAGGCCTTAATAGCTCTAAGCATAGGCTTTGGACCACAGGCATATATCTTATCCCCTGTTACTCCATATTCATTTGCTGCATCTATGACATTTCCCTTAACACCTACACTACCCGTGTCGCTGGACATATAGACTGTAGCAATCTTCTTGAATTCATTAATTAGAAAAGTATTATCTCTAAAGCCAAGAATAACCGTCAATTTATCCTTAGGTACACCCTTTTCACTCAGTTCCTTAGCCAGCTGAAGCATAGGAGGTATACCGATTCCGCCACCCATAAGAATAGGACTTTCGCAGTCGAGTTCATATCCATTTCCAATAGGTCCAACAACCTTAATAGTGTCCCCCTTCTTAAGAGTACTGAACTCCTTAGTGCCTTCTCCCACTGTTCTATAAACAAGTCTAAGCGTACCCGCTTTCTTATCTATCTCGCATATACTTATAGGACGAGGCAGAAGTCTCGCAGAGTCCCTGGAATATAAGGATACAAACTGTCCACTATGAGCATTCTCAGTAAGCTCCTTATTCTTTATATACATGCTATATATATCATCAACCAAATGATCCTGTTTAATTATTTCAGCTTGAATACTTTTCATTTCTATTTCTCCCGATTATTAGGATAAAGCATTAACCCTAATATCTTCTATCATATCGATTGTTGCCTGTCTAGCGGCATCCTTATAATCCATACCTGCATACTTCTCATTCTTATAAGCAGCTATGATTCCTCTAGAGGAATTAACAATAGCGCCAAGACCATCTTCGTTGAAGAAGCCCTTAAGGTCCTTACCGCTACCTCCTTGAGCTCCGTAACCAGGAACAAGGATATAAGCCTTAGGCATTGCTTTACGAAGGAGTATTCCCATTTCCGGATAAGTAGCTCCAACAACAGCACCGACGTTACTATAATCACCATCCATGCTATCCAGTCCCCACTCAGTTACCTTATCAGCAACTATCTCATATAAAGGTCTGCCATCAATCTCTCTATCCTGGAACTCTCCTGATGATGGATTAGAAGTCTTAACAAGAACGAAGATACCTCTATCCTCTTTATTACAAACCTCGATAAATGGCTTAACACCATCTGATCCAAGATAAGGATTTACTGTAACGATATCTTCATCAAATGGATATATCTTCTCTCCACAAATTTCAACTGAACCAATATGACCTACAGCATAAGCAGTTGAAGTTGAACCAATATCTCCTCTCTTGATATCTCCAATTACAACAAGACCCTTTGAATGAGCATAATCAATGGTCTTCTTATAAGCCACAAGTCCAGGAATACCGAACTGCTCATACATAGCAACCTGCGGCTTAACTGCAGGTATCAGATCAGCTACTGCCTCCATAAGCCCAACATTATAATCATAGATAGCATCTGCAACCGCCTCCAGAGTATTACCCTTTTCGGCATAATACTTATTCAGAAGCTCCTCAGGAATAAAGGCCATCTGAGGATCAAGCCCTACAACGATTGGTGCATTTTTCTTCTTAATTTCATTTACAAGCTTTTGAATCATGTTTATCTCCTTTAAAAAAAGATGACAGCTAAATGTTCCCTTCAGTTGTCATCTTTTATATTTAAAATCTAATTAACTGAATATTATCCATCATAGATAATTATTGAGGTTGATCAACAGGAGCCTCCGTCGTCTGCGGTTCTGGTGGCGGAGGAGCCTCCGTCGTATCCGGTGGTGGTGCAGCCTCTGTTGTCTGCGGCTCTGGCTGTGGTTCCGGTGCCGGAGCAGATCCCGCAAAGGAAGCAGTAATCGTATGCTCTCCCTGTATATCAGTAAATGTAAACTGAGATACAGCACCAACGCTATTTCCATCAACAACTACATCACTAATTGTATATCCTGCAGAAGGAGTTATATAGAATGTAGCCTCAGAGCCTGGTTCAACCACAACAGATGAGGATATAGAACCGCCCTCACCTGCAGAAGATGTTATCTTGATACCACCCTCTACCTCAGGGTGAAGTGTACACTTCGTTCTGAAAATAGATTCATCATATTCAAAATCAGCTCCTACGATTTCGGCTTTACCCTGATCGTCGTAAGATATTGTATATTCAACTGTATCAGGACATGCATTTGTAGCCATCATATGTGATTCTGTACAAATAGTAATTGTATTCATATGTCCCTTACACATTTTCTTCGGAAGATTCTCTTCATCACACCAATCAGTGCATGTAGGACAACCATCTATAGGCTTAAGCCCTGTAATCTTACATACTGTAGCCTTAGTCAGTCCTTCCGGCTGATCCCAGTCAGCGGAAGTATCCTGTTCCTCTAAAAGAGCAATCTTATCATTTATATCACGCCACATAACCTTATGGTTATTGGTGTTTATAGTAACATTTGAATCATATCCAAACCATATCGAAGAAGTATAATATGGTGTCATTCCGCAGAACCAAAGGTCGTAGGAATTAGATGTTGTACCTGTCTTACCAGCACATTTGACTCCGGAAGTCATATTAGCTCTGGTACCTGTACCAGAGGTAACAACTCCCTTCATGGCATCTATCAGCTGCCAAGCTGTGGTCTCCTTACACATTCTATGTGATCTCTCATTAGGATCTCTGTTATCAATAACAAGATTTCCGTCATGATCATATACTCTATCATAATATACAGGCTTAACATACATACCCATGTTAGCAATACCTGCATAAGCTGCAGTAATCTCAAGGTTTGTTACACCATAGGTTAGACCACCAAGAGCTGTAGCCTGCTGAATATCTGAATATACATCACCCTCAGGGCCAATCTCTTTATCTATAATCGTTGTGAAGCCCTCATCTATAAGATATTCATATGCTGTAGCAGGAGTTACTGCAGTAATTGTCTGTACAGCTATAATATTCATAGATTGCTCAATGGCTGTTCTAAGTGAATTAGGGCCTCTATATCCACCATACCAGTTTCTAACTGGAACACCATTCGCAAATTCGTATGGCTTATCATCGAAACAGGAACAGAGTCCACCCTCTGTATCAATATAAGGGAGAAATGCCGCCAGTACCTTGAAGGTAGAACCCGGCTGTCTCATAGCATTTGTAGCTCTATCGAAACCAAGGTTTTCCTTCTTCTCTCCACGTCCACCACCGATTGCCTTGATATAACCTGTCTTCTGATCAAGAATAACAAAGGAAGCCTGTGGCTGTGGTGCTGTCTTAAACTCTTCACTAAGGAAGGTCGCACCTGTTGCATCCAGCATAGCCTCTTTATAAGTATCCGCCGCTGAACGTGCATCATCCTCTGAAGGATAGATATTATTATATTTCGAATTCTCTGTTAGCTTTCTATAGTAAGTAAGAAGTGTATTAGTATCATAGTTATATGTAGTAATACCATCCTTATCCAGAAGTGTCAGCTTGTAGTTAAGAGCAACCGATGAACCTGCCGGATAATAAGACTCATCATTGATAACCTCATCAACTATATTCTGAATATCATAGTCCTGAACAGAATATACACTGTAACCACCGGTATATATCTCGTCATAGGCTTCCTCTTCTGTCATGTCATACATTTCCATGAAGTCGGAGCAAAGTCTACGCATCAGGTCATCTGTATAATATGAATTATATTCAAAGTTTTCGTCGTTAGTCTTCTTAACCTGCTGAATTCTGTCATATACATTATCAGCCATTGCTGCATCATATTCACTCTGAGAAATATAATCCAGCTCAAGCATCTTATCCAGAACGTCTTCTCGTCGATAACTATTATTCTCAGGGAATATAACCGGATCATACTTGTAAGGATTCTTAGTGATACCAGCTATAACAGCCATTTCCGAAAGTGTCAGATCACCAATTGACTTATCAAAGTATCTGTTTGCCGCAGCCTCTATACCGTTACAACCTTGTCCAAGATAAATAGTATTAAGATACGCCTCAACAATCTGTTCCTTTGAGTATATCTTCTCAAGATCAATGGCCAGATACTGTTCCTGAACCTTACGTTCAATCTTCTGAATCTTGGTCGTCTCATTCATACCAACATCGAAGACCTGGTTCTTAATAAGCTGCTGTGTGATGGTCGAAGCACCCTCATTAAAGTTTCTGGCCATAACATCCTTAACCAGAGCTCTGAAGATACCCTTCATATCGATACCGTTATGTGACCAGAATCTCTCATCCTCGATAGCTACAAATGCATTTACTACCTGAGATGGAATATCATCATAATATACATATATTCTGTTAGAATTAACAGTCGAGAGTGTATTACGCTCGTTGTTATTCTGATCATAAATAATTGTTTTAAATCCCTTAGGCTTAATGCTTATGTTTGAAATATCAGGAGAATCATCCAGGATACCCTTCATCATTCCAAAACCAGCACCTGCCATAACAAGAACAAGCATTACAAATATAACCAGAAAAAACTTGAGGACTTCAACGAAGAATCTACGTTCAAATCTTCTAGTTCTGGATAATAATCTATCCTGCTTTTTCTTAACACTTTGTTTACTGAAATTCACTTCTAGCCTCCAGGTGTTATTAATAAATCAAAACTAAACTTCATTATAACACTTTATTACTTTTTCTGAAACAATTTCTTGGCAACACCAATAAATTGCTTATTATCCTTAGTTTGAGCAAATAATTTAAGAAGATCCTCTGTCACATCCTCATTTTTCATACTATGGAATCTTCTATGAATTATATCCAGTACTTCTTTCTCCTCCGGTTCCAGAAGAAGGTCATCCTTTCTAGTTCCTGACTTGGATATATCAATTGCAGGGAACACTCTTTTCTCCTGCAGATTTCTATCAAGAACAAGCTCCATATTACCTGTACCCTTGAATTCCTCGAATACCACGTCATCCATTCTACTTCCAGTTTCAATAAGAGCTGTAGCAAGAATAGTAAGCGAACCACCCTCACGCATATTTCTAGCTGCCCCAAAGAATTTCTTAGGCATATAAAGAGCTGCTGGGTCAAGACCACCAGAAAGAGTTCTACCACTTGGCGGAACTGTAAGGTTATATGCTCTTGATAGTCTAGTAATAGAATCAATCAAAATGACAACATCATTGCCACTTTCAACAAGTCTCTTTGCTCTTTCTATCACCATTTCAGATACTCTCTTGTGATGCTCTGGAAGTTCATCAAATGTAGAATAAATAACCTCAGCATTAGGTCCTTCAATAGATTCCTTTATATCAGTAACCTCTTCAGGTCTCTCATCAATAAGAAGTACAAGAAGATTCATCTCAGGATTAGCCACACTAATCCTCTTGGCTATCTGTTTCAGAAGTGTTGTCTTTCCTGCCTTTGGAGGAGATACTATCATACCTCTCTGTCCCTTACCTATTGGACTAAAGAGATCAACTATTCTAAGCGAAACTGGAGCTCCAGGATAATCCAGGTGAATTCTATCATCTGGGAATATAGGAGTCATATCTTCGAATTTCTTCCTCTTCAGAATTTCAGATGGAGTATAACCATTTACCGATTCGATATATAGAAGCGCACTAAACTTCTCATTCGGACCATTCTTCTTTCTGATAGGTCCTCTTACTATATCACCGGTACGAAGTCTAAACTTTCTTATCTGGGAAGGTGAAACGTAAATGTCTCTTTCCCCTGGCATATAATTATCACTTCTGATAAAGCCGTATCCATCTGTTAAAACCTCAAGGATTCCTTCAGCGACTTCCTTGATATTTTCATTCTCATTCTCAGATTCATTTTCAGAACCAGCTTCATTTACAACTTCAGAATCTGTTTCTGTTTCAAGCTCTTCCTCAGGAGCTTCTTCATAAGCTTTAGAATCACCTTCTGCAAAGGACTTCTCTTCTATATATTCAGACTTACTGAATCTTTCTACCTCTTCTTCCTCAGTTACAGCAGTCTTCTTCTTAGTCTTTACATTTTTGTTTTTGCCTTTCTTATCAGCCACATTTTCATTTGCGGCCTTCTTAGCCTCGTTCATCTTATCGATATTTGTAAGGAGTTCTACCAGCTCATCCTTTTTTACGCCCTTAAGATTACGAAGTCCTCTAGACTCGGCTATTTCTCTAAGTTCCGAAACTTTTAACTTACTATAATTCATCTAGTCTCCTTTCATTATTTTGGAAAATACTCTTGAAAATCATATACAAGTGGCGTATTCTAATAAGCACACGTCACAAAATTTACTAATGGAGTTTTATATGGAAAATCAAAACCTGATGCTATACAAGCTTATAATACTGTATATGCTCGACAGAATAGATGAGTACACTCTGACAAATGCTCAGATTACCAGTTTTATCCTTGATAAAGGATATACAACCTTATTCAATATACACGAATCGCTGAGCGAGCTCATAGATAAAAACTTCATATCTGTAACTACCATCCGCAAGACTCAACATTATAAAATAACGAATCTTGGAGAGGAAGCTCTACTCTATTTCGAAAATAGAATTTCTAATAACATTAAACAAGAAATTAGGGATTATTTCAAGAAAGAAAAAATAAATCTCAAAAATGAATCTGAAATATTCGCCGACTATACCTCTAAAAATAACGAATATGTAGTAAAATGTGCTATTCGCGAGCGTCGTGAAACTCTTCTGGATATCTCTATCACGGTACCAACAGAAGGTATTGCTCGCTCCATCTGTGATAACTGGCGTACAAAAAGTACTGATGTATATCAGTATCTTGTAAATGAATTATGGTCTAAAAACTAATTTAGGCTAAGTATTCATCTAATATCATAAGAAGTTCATCACGTCCCTGCTTCGAGGTACTGGAGTAAGGGACTATTTTTATGTCCTTCTCCGCCTTCAGAGTTTCTCTTATAAGCTTTATGCATTTATCTTTCTGGCTACGCTTAATCTTATCAAGTTTAGTTGCAACAATAATAGGACTAAGCCCGCTTCTAACGATCCAGTCATACATCATGACATCATCCTTAGTTGGAGCATGTCTAATATCAACCAGCAAAACAACAGCTTTGAGGACACTGCGCGTACTCAGATATTTCTCTATCATTTTGCCCCACTTAGCTCTAGACTCAAGTGAAGCCTTTGCATATCCATAACCTGGTAAATCAACGAGATAGAACATCTCATTTACAGCATAGAAATTAATCGTTACAGTCTTGCCGGGACTAGAAGATGTCCTGGCAAGATTTTTACGATTAAGTAATGAATTGATCAGAGAAGATTTACCTACATTTGACCTTCCGGCAAATGCTATTTCCGGTATATCTTCCATAGGAAGCTTAGAAGTTGGTCCGCAGACAACCTTAAGCTCAGATGATTTAATCTTCATACTACTCTACTTTCGGGTCTTTTCCCTCTGAAATAGTTTCTTTAGTAATTACAACCTTCTTAATATCATCATTTGAAGGTATTTCATACATTACATCTGTCATTGAATGTTCAAGAATAGCTCTTAGTCCTCTGGCGCCGGTAGCTCTTTCCATAGCTTCCTTGGCAACTTCTTTGAGGGCATCTTCCTCGAACTCTAGTTCAACACCATCAAACTCAAAGAGCTTCTGATACTGTTTTACTATAGATGACTTAGGTTCAGTAAGTATACTAACGAGCGCCTGTTCATCGAGCTGATCCAGTGTTACAACAACAGGAACACGACCAACAAACTCAGGTATGATACCAAATTTAACAAGATCCTGAGGCTGAACCTTTCCTAGGAGTTCTGTATCAACTATAGTCTTGTCTAGCTGAATATCAGCATTAAAGCCTATAGACTTCTTACCCACTCTATTCTCAATAACCTTATCCAGACCATCAAAGGCACCACCACAGATAAAGAGAATATTTGAAGTATCTATCTCAATAAACTCCTGCTGTGGATGCTTACGTCCGCCCTGTGGAGGAACAGATGCAACAGTTCCCTCAACTATCTTTAGAAGAGCCTGCTGTACACCCTCACCAGATACATCTCTAGTGATAGATACATTTTCAGACTTCTTAGATATCTTATCTATCTCATCGATATATATGATACCTCTCTCTGCTCTATCTACATCATAGTCAGCAGCCTGTATAAGCTTAAGTAAGATATTCTCAACATCTTCACCTACATAACCAGCCTCTGTAAGAGTTGTAGCATCTGCAATTGCAAATGGAACATTTAACATCTTAGCAAGAGTCTGTGCCATATAGGTCTTTCCAGAACCTGTAGGTCCAATCATGAGAATATTACTCTTTTGTAATTCAACATCGAAGTTCTTGCCTGCAAGAACTCTCTTATAGTGATTATATACAGCTACGGCAAGAGCCTTCTTTGCTGCTTCCTGACCTATTACATAATCATCAAGAAATGCCTTGATGTCCTTTGGCTTTGGAAGATTCAGCTCTCCGTCCGCTTCCTGCATATTCTTTAGTTCATCTTCTATTATGTCAGAACAGATACCAACACATTCATCGCATATATAAGCACCCGGACCAGCTATAAGCTTTCTTACCTGATCCTGAGTCTTATTACAGAATGAACATCTAAGTATCTTATTATCGTCATTACGACTAGCCATAGTTCACTCCCGATTAATTACGATTCTCAACAACGTTGTCTATAAGGCCATATTCCATAGCTTCCTTAGCTGTCATCCAGTTATTACGCTCGCAATCTGCAAGAACAGTCTCATAGTCTTTTCCAGCGTTCTCTGCCATGATAGATATCAGGTTCTTCTTGATACGAAGCATATGTTCAACCTCTATCTCCATATCTGTTGCCTGCCCCTGAGTACCACCAAGTGGCTGATGAATCATTATTTCTGCATTTGGAAGTGCAAATCTCTTACCCTTTGCACCACCTGAGAGAAGAAATGCTCCCATAGATGCAGCCATACCAACACAGATAGTTGAAACGTCACACTTTATATACTGCATAGTATCATATATAGCCATACCAGCTGTAACTGAACCACCTGGGCTATTTATATATAGATTAATATCCTTATTAGAGTCTTCTGACTCAAGGAAAAGAAGCTGCGCTACAACAAGGCTTGCTGTAACATCATTTACTTCATCTCCAAGGAAAATGATTCTTTCCTTAAGAAGTCTAGAGTATATATCATATGCTCTTTCACCTCTATTAGTAGTCTCAATGACTGTAGGTACTAATGCCATAATATAACCTCCTATACTTAATAGCTTACATTAAATAGTTTATTTCTCTACTGCCTTTTCAGCGATAAACTGAACAGCCTTCTGCATTCTGATATCAGCCTTAAGTCCATCGATCTGCTCTGCACCCATTATTTCCTTGATCTTATCAAGTTCCATCTGATACTGCTTCGCCATCTTCTCCATCTCAGCATTTACATCCTCATCAGATACTTCAAATCCCTGAGCATCTGCTACTGCTTCGATAATAAGACTTCTCTTGATCTGCTTCTCAGCCTCTGGACGAACCTGATCCTTCATATCATCTCTTGTCTGGCCCGTCATATTGAGGTACTGCTCAAGATTCATTCCCTGATACATAAGCTGCTGACCAAAGTTATCAACCATCTTATCCTGCTGATAAGCGATCATTGGTTCAGGAAGCTCTACTGTAGACATCTCAACGAGTTTATCGATAGCCTTCTCTTCCTTCTCATGTTTAGCACTCTCAGCCTTGCGCTCTTCAACCTGCTTACGTACATCAGCCTTATACTCATCAACTGTCTCAAAATCAGATGTATCTGAAACATACTCATCATCAAGCTCAGGAACAACAGTCTCTTTAAGCCCAAGAAGGTCACACTTAAATACTGCAGCCTTACCAGCAAGATCCTCTGCCTGATAATTCTCTGGGAATGTTACATTTACATCAAAGCTGTCACCAACATTATGACCAACTATCTGATCTTCAAAACCAGGGATAAATGAACCAGAACCAAGTACTAATGGATAGCTCTCGCCCTTTCCACCTTCAAATGCAACTTCATCAACGAAGCCCTCGAAATTAATAGTAGCCTCGTCACCATCCTTAGCAGCTCTATCTGTAACTTCCTGCTTTGTTGAGTTAGCCTTAAGCTTGTTCTCGATTTCCTTCTCAACATCCTCATCTGTTACTGTTGTATCGATCTTCTCGATTTCGATCTTATCAAGATCACCTAACTCTACAGGAGGCTTTGTAGCAACCTTTGCCTTGTAGATGAAATCCTTACCCTTTTCAATCTGGCTTACAGAGATATCAGGATTTGAAACTATATCAAGATCACAATCCTTGATCTCTTCGAAATAAGTCTTATTAATAAGGTCATTAGCAGCATCTTCATAAAATACAGCGTAGCCATATGTCTTCTCGATAAATGCCATTGGAACGTGACCCTTACGGAATCCGTCAAACTGGAACTTATTCTTAGTTCTGTTATAAACCTCAACACATGCCTTGTTAAAATCCTCTGCAGGAACTGTAATAGTAAGCTCTGCCATGTTTCCTTCAAGTTTTTCGTAAGTTAAACTCATCTTTATTTTCCTCCTTATGACCTATCGGTCTGATAATCTAATAATAAAATAAAACACGGTCAGCGTCTCATATGGGCGCTAACCGTGAAATTATATCATAGCTAATGTTTTTAGTCTAGAATATTTTTTCTGATTTAAATATCAAAATCTTTGATTTATGAATCAAAGAACTGACGACCATCATCTGTTACTAGTCTTTCTGACTTTGGATAATTGAATATCTCTGGCTTACCAGCATTTGCACTTAAGTAATCTGCATACTTACGAGCATACCACTTAGCCATAGGAAGATTATGCATCAAATAATTACCACAGTTAACAGCCTCAGCCCCTGGAACCTCGTCCCATCCTTCTACAGACTGGAAAGCATTTAGAAGTAATTCATATACTTCACTTGGTTCACGGTTACCCTTCATAATAAGGTAGAAACCTGTAAGACAACCCATAGGTCCCCAGTAAACTATTTCATCCTTCCACTGTTCATTATTTCTAAGATATGTAGCAATTATATGCTCAAGAGAATGCATTGCTGCAACGTCTATAGCTGGTTCTACATTTGGTTTTGTTACTCTTACATCATATGTAGTAACCTTCTGATCTCCAAGAACATCTACTCTACTAGTAAAGATTCCTGGGACAATTTTAGTGTGATCAACTGAAAAGCTTGGAATTAAGTCCATTTGTGTATCTCCTTTGTAACTTTAAAAATCATAATTTTCCTTTATATAATTATATTCATAATCATATCTTCTTCATAGAATTCATCATTGCTGTAACCAGCTTAACTGAATTCTCTATAGCCATCTTCTGGAAGCTAGGATAATCCATCTCGGCGCTATCATCTGCTTTATCTGATATAGATCTGATAATAAGATAAGGAATCTGATTCAGCCATGCAACGTGAGCTATAGAAGCTCCTTCCATCTCAGTACATGTACCGCCAAAATCTTTAACCATCTTATCCTTCATTGCCTTTTCAGAAACAAAGATATCGCCAGAAACAACTCTTCCTTCGAAGACATTAATATCAGGGCAAACCTTTTCGCAGGCTTCCTTAGCTACTGCTCTTAGTTCAGCGTCTGCTGGGTATATGCTCGCCTCCTGATCAGGAACAACTCCTCTATCATATCCAAGTCCCTTAACATTCATATCATGTTCAAGGGAATCTGTAGATAGAACTATATCTCCTATATCAATATTTGCGTCAAGGCTTCCTGCAATACCTGTGTTGATAATAGCTTTGACATTATATACAGCTACAAGTATTTCTGCGGCTACAGCTGCATTTACCTTACCTATACCACTTCTAACAAGCACTACATCCTGTCCGCCAAGAGTTCCTTCACAGAAATCCATTCCTGCATGCTTTTCAATCTTTGGAGTAAGTGAATCTCCAAGACCGCCCATAACTGACTTGAGGTCATTTACCTCTTTATCCATTGCTCCGATTATACCGATCATATTATTTCCTTTCGTTTGAAACCGATTCTATATGAAAATATATTTTAGAATAAACAGCACCGCTAGTACATACATTACAGGATTGATCTTCTTTGCATTTCCACAACGAAGGTTTATAAGAACGTATGATATACATCCCAGTGATATACCTTCTGATATGCTATAGAAAAGTGGCATTGAGAAGATTGTTATATAAGCTGGTATAGCAGATGTAAGGTGTTCCTCATCCATCTTAAGATCTGAAATACCTGTGAACATCAGGAATCCTACCATAATAAGCGCTGGCGCTGTTGCAAAGGAAGGAATAGACGTAAATACTGGTGCAAGGAAGGTTGAAAGGATGAAAAGAACTGCAGTTGTAAGGGCTGTAAGTCCTGTTCTACCACCTACACCAACACCTGATGCAGACTCTACAAAGGTTGTAGTTGTTGATGTACCAAGTACAGCACCTGCAGAGGTTGCAATAGCATCAGCAAGAAGTGCTGGCTTAACACCTGGAAGCTTACCATCCTCATCCAGCATATCTGCCTTTGAAGCAACACCTATAAGAGTTCCTAGTGTATCAAAGAAATCAACGAATAAGAATGCAAAGATAACAACTATGAAATTGAGTATTCCCACACTATGAAGATCAAAATTGAAACACTGTCCAAAGGTTTCGCCCAGCTTTGAAAAGTCTGTCATATGGAAGGTTGGATATAAGCTATAATATCCTGCTTCTGGATTTGGAACATAAACACCAAAGAACTGCATGTCCATACCAAGAATCCAAGTAATGATGATACCAATAAGTATAGAACCAGGAATCTTCTTTATATAAAGAACTGCCATTATAGCAACACCAACAGCTGCAAGTAAGGCTGTGATACCAACTGTAGAGAAGTCCTTCTTGAAGTCAACCATCTCAACAAGTGTAGCTCCACCTACAACGAGATGTGCATTCTGAAGACCAATGAAACAGATGAAAAGTCCGATACCAACAGAAACTGCCTTCTTAAGTTCAAGCGGTATAGCATTGAACATTGCTTCTCTTACAGGTGTAACTGAAAGTAAAATGAAGATAACACCTTCTATAAATACAGCAAGTAAGGCAACCTGCCAGGAGTATCCCATTCCAAGTACAACCGTATAAGCGAAATATGCATTCAGACCCATACCTGCGGAAAGTGCAAATGGCATATTTGCAAGGAAGGCCATTAGGGCTGTACCAATAAATGAAGCAAGACAAGTAGCTAGAAGAACTGCTGTAGGATCCATACCCGCCTCTGACAAAATACTTGGGTTAACAGCAAGTATATATGCCATAGTAACAAACGTTGTTATACCGGCCAGGATTTCCTTTTTCACTGTGGTTCCATGTTCTTTGAGTTTAAACAATTTTTCCATAATATGACTCCTTAAAACATTTTATTTGAAATGAATCTAACTAAGTAGACTCTCATCATATTCAGCAATATATGGTAGATTTCGGTAGTACTCTCCATAATCAAGTCCATAACCGATTACAAAATAATCTGGAATTGTAAATAATGTGTAATCTGCACTGATATCAGCTATTCTTCTATCTGGCTTATCAAGAAGAGTAAGAATCTTGAGCGACAAAGGATTTCTACCTTTAAGGATATCTGCAACCGCCTTCAGAGTACGACCTGTATCTATTATGTCCTCGACTATCAGTACATGATAATTACTTATATCCTGAGTAAGATCATAAATTATCTGAACATCACCGGAAGACTCTGTACTTTCAAAATAACTCTTTGCTGCCATGAAGCCAACCTCACACGGAATAGTTATTTCCTTAGTTAAATCTGAAAGAAAAATATAAGCCCCCTTAAGAATACTTACAAGAAGAAGCGGTTTACCATTATATTCCCTACTAAGTAGCTTTCCATACTCAGCAGTCTTTTTTCTGATTTCTTCCTCAGTGATAATAACTCGTCTAATCCCCTTTTCAAACTCTTCCTTATCTGTGATAACCAAAGCTTATCCCTCTTTTCTATCAATCTTCTTTATAAAGTATATTAAAATCAACTGCTCCACTTATTCCATCAATAGAACCAGTATTGCTATGCTGCCACATATAATAATCACCCGTGTAGCTGGTCTTTGATGCATAATTAGCCATCCATACTGGATGAGGACCTTCATTAGTCCAAACATGTTCCAGGAAATTAATACTACTATATAGACAAGCTGAATATCCTTCAGCCTCTACACCTTTACAAAAAGTATTAAAGCAATCATTTATATCTCTTATATTCATACCATAATTCTGAAAATGCATAAAGTCTTCCCAGTCATAAGCTATAGGAAAATCAAGTTCTTCTCCGTCAAGCAGATCAAGCATATAATCAAGACTCTTCTCAACCTCCTGAGTAGAACCCTCTTCTGCATGCCAATATATACCTACCTTAAGACCAGCGGCTTTGGCATTTTTAATATTATCTCTATAGCATTTATCAGTATATAGCTCGCCGTCGTCTAAGCCACCTATTCTTATGATCACAAAATCACATCCAGCAGCCTTTACCTTGTTATAATCTACAGTTCCCTGCCATCTGGAAACATCTATACCAAGAACCGTATTATCTTCCTTGTAATTAGTCATGAAATCTGCAAAAGACTCTGTAGGCTTTGTACTTTCACCTCCACCACTGCTATCTGAAACCGACTCAGAAACAGTAACATCCATAGAGGAACTAGTAGAATGTCCTGCATCATCGGTAAGAGTAACAGTAATAGGATAAGTACCAGGTGTAGATGTATCAACACTTCCCGAGAGACTCACGTCAACATCTCTATCTACATCATCTGCATAACCCATATGTTCTTTTACATCAAAGCTCGAACCAACTTTGATAGTAACACTCTTCTGGAAAATAAGAAAGACGGGAGCATCTGTATCTATCAGTTCAGAGGTGTCGGCAACCTCTTCATACTTAGGAGTATCTGGTGTTGCCTCTTCAACCTTAGTCTCTTCTGTATCTGGTTCAGCCTTTGTAGCTTCTGTAACTGTAGCTTCTGCTTCTCCTGCCGATGCAACAAAAAGGCTACTATCATAAAAAGCCTCATCATCATGCTTTCCAGCTAATGATGAGACTATTATAAGTGTAGCCGTTCCAAGTAGAAGCAGTCCAAATATTATAAGTAAAATTCTTTTTACAATATCATTTATCACCTTTATTAATATGCGTCAGTCTATAAATAAATCTTATTAGTGATGTCAGGAGAAACTGAAGAACCCCACCTAGTACATAATAAACATGAGGGAAATGCTCTACAAAGTTTTCCATGATTAAGAAGTATGCAATGCTCGTAAAGAACGAAACAATTATAAGTCTTCTTACTGACGACACTCCTATATTTTTATAATCTTCAGGATATAACCTGAATATAAACATTATAAGTGCTACACCAATTGCATAAAAAGGTGTGATACGAATAACTGCATTTAGATATCCTAGAGTTGATAGTTCAAAACTGATTTCACTTACAAGCATAAGCGAAGTCATAAATGCTAGAATAATAACTAGATAATCAAGAACTACCATGAAAACATTCTTTAGATCAACCTTCTTCTTTTTAACCTCTTCAGTAACTTCAACTTCTGCTTCTTCCTGTACATCCTGTACCTTCTCAGTTTCAGAAATTGTAGCTGTCTTTTCTAAGTTCTCGCTCATAAAAAACCCCTCATAAATCGATAAAGATTAATATATACTAAAACCTTTTCAAACTAAAATTTATTATAGTATAAATACACGATAATGTCACGTCCTTTATGTCAACTTTAAATTTTAAGTTTTTTCAAATTTTGCTTAATTTTATGAAGAAATATTCTTTCTAATATGATATAGTAGATGCAACTGGGCAAAATTTCTAAACTTGCCCGGGGTCACAATATTGGAGGAATATGCTATGTCACAAAGAACAGACATCCACAAGGTTCTAATCATAGGCTCTGGACCTATTATTATCGGCCAGGCTTGTGAGTTTGACTACTCTGGAACACAGGCATGTAAAGCACTTAGAAATCTTGGATATGAGATAATCCTTGTTAACTCTAACCCTGCTACAATCATGACTGACCCAGAAATGGCTGATGTAACATACATCGAGCCACTTAACGTTAAGCGTCTTGAGGCTATTATAGCAAAAGAAAGACCTGACGCTCTTCTACCTAATCTAGGCGGACAGTCAGGACTTAATCTATGTGCAGAGCTTGCCGACGCTGGTATTCTTGAAAAATATGATGTAAAGGTAATCGGTGTTCAGGTAGATGCTATCGAACGAGGTGAGGACCGAATTGAGTTCAAGAAAACAATGAACTCTCTTGGTATCGAAGTTGCTCGTTCAGAGGTTGCTTATTCTGTAGATGAAGCCCTCAGCATAGCAGGCGAACTTGGTTATCCTGTAGTACTTAGACCTGCTTACACCATGGGTGGTGCCGGCGGTGGTCTGGTATATAATAAAGAAGAACTTGCAACTGTTTGTGCTCGTGGTCTTAAGGCTTCTCTCGTAGGACAGGTTCTTGTAGAGGAATGTGTCAGCGGTTGGGAAGAACTTGAGCTTGAGGTTGTACGTGACAAAGACGGAAAAATGATAACAGTATGCTTCATAGAGAACATTGATCCTATGGGTGTTCATACTGGAGATAGCTTCTGCTCTGCCCCAATGCTAACAATCTCTCAGGAGGTTCAGGACAGACTTCAGGAGCAGGCTTATAAAATAGTTGATGCTATACAGGTTATTGGTGGAACAAATGTTCAGTTCGCACATGATCCTGTAAGCGATCGTATAGTTGTTATCGAGATTAACCCTAGAACATCTCGTTCATCAGCACTTGCATCTAAAGCAACTGGTTTCCCTATTGCTCTCGTATCTGCAATGCTTGCATCTGGTCTTACACTTTCAGAGATTCCGTGTGGTAAATACGGAACACTTGATAAGTATGTACCGGGCGGTGATTATGTTGTTATCAAGTTTGCTCGTTGGGCATTTGAAAAGTTCAAGGGAGTTGAAGATAAGCTTGGAACTCAGATGCGTGCAGTTGGTGAAGTAATGTCTATCGGAAAGAACTACAAGGAAGCTTTCCAGAAGGCTATCCGCTCTCTTGAAAAGGGACGCTATGGTCTCGGACATGTTAAGAACTTCAACGAAATGACAAAGGAGCAGTTACTTCAGGCTCTTATCACTCCTTCAAGCGAGAGACATTTCCAGATGTACGAAGCCCTTCGTAAGGGAGCTACTGTAGATGAGATACACGAGATAACAAAAGTTAAGAAGTATTTCATCGAGCAGATGAAGGAACTTGTTGATGAAGAAGAAGCTCTTGTTAAGGACTTCTCTGGTAAGGTTCCTACCGATGCCGCTCTTACACAGGCTAAGAAGGATGGATTCTCAGATAAATACTTAAGCGAAATCCTTGATGTTGCCGAGGATGATATTCGTGAGGCTCGTGAGTCAATCGGTGTTGTTGAAGCTTGGCAGGGAGTTCACGTAAGTGGTACTCAGGATAGCGCTTACTACTACTCTACATATTGTGACGTAGATAAAAATGAAGTTAAGTCAGACAAGCCAAAGATCATGATTCTTGGTGGTGGACCAAACCGTATCGGTCAGGGTATCGAGTTTGACTATTGTTGTGTACATGCAGCACTTGCACTTAAGAAGATGGGCTTTGAAACTATTATCGTTAACTGTAACCCTGAAACAGTTTCAACAGACTATGATACATCAGATAAATTATACTTTGAACCTCTTACACTTGAAGATGTTTTAAGTATTTACCATAAGGAAAAACCACTTGGTGTAATCGCTCAGTTCGGTGGTCAGACACCACTTAACTTAGCTGCAGATCTTGAAAAGAACGGAGTTAAGATTTTAGGTACATCTCCAGCAGTTATCGATCTTGCTGAAGATAGAGATTTATTCCGTGAAATGATGGATAAACTTGAAATTCCAATGCCAGAATCAGGAATGGCTACAACAGTTGATGAAGCTAAGGTTATTGCTAATAAGATTGGTTACCCAGTTATGGTTAGACCTTCTTACGTTCTTGGTGGTCGTGGAATGGAAGTTGTTTATGATGATGACGCTATGACAGACTATATGAATGCAGCTGTAGGTGTTACACCTGACAGACCAATTCTTATAGATAGATTCTTAAATCATGCTCTCGAATGCGAATCAGATGCTATTGCTGATGGTGAGCATGCATTTGTTCCAGCTGTTATGGAACATATCGAGCTAGCAGGTGTTCATTCAGGTGATAGTGCTTGTATTATTCCTTCAGTTCATATCTCAGAAGAGAATGTTAAGACTATTAAGGAATATACAAGAAAAATCGCTGAAGAGATGCATGTAAGAGGTCTTATGAA
>DFEN01000045.1 GCA_002368685.1 Lachnospiraceae bacterium UBA3801 | reverse complement strand
TCTACTAATTGAGCTGATCAACTCTCTGGTTTATAGAGAATCCTAGACATAACGATTATTCGAAGTAAATAAATTATTTGATTGTTTATGAATATAAGATATGCTGTATCACAGCATTAGTTGGAGAGAAGTTTTGAGTATACTAGACCGAATAAATCACGAAAATGACATAAAGAATATAGATATGTCCGATATGCCGGAGCTGGCTGCGGAGATAAGAGCCTTTATCATCGCAAATGTAGCTAAGACCGGTGGACATCTGGCCTCCAATCTTGGTGCAGTCGAACTAACCATGGCGCTTCATAGATGTATGAATCTTCCAAACGACAAGATTATATTCGACGTTGGTCACCAGTCCTATACCCATAAGATTCTGACGGGCAGGAAGGATGATTTTTACAAACTCCGTACATATGGAGGAATCAGCGGTTTTCCTAAGACCTGCGAGTCTTCTTCGGATGCCTTTAATACAGGACATAGTTCCACCTCTATATCTGCTGCATTTGGACTTGCTAAGGCCCGCGAACTGAGTGGTTCGCATGAGAGGATAGCGGCAGTTATCGGCGATGGTTCTATGACGGGCGGTATGGTTTACGAGGCGCTGGATCAGATAGCGTCCCTTAAGTCTAACTGTCTGATTGTACTAAATGATAATGAGATGTCGATTTCCGAAAATGTCGGCGGGCTCTCAAGCACTCTCAGTAAGTTCAGAGTTGGTAAGTCCTACAATGAACTGAAGTCAAATGTGGAAAATGCTCTGCTGGATATACCTACTGTAGGTCAGAAGGTGGCAAAAGGAATCAAGAAGTCAAAGGATTCCATCAAGAATCTGATTGTGCCAGGAACCATATTCGGAGATATGGGTATAACCTATCTTGGACCTATTGATGGCCATGATACAGAGAAGATGGTCGAGATATTCGAGAGAGCTTTTAGACTGAACCGTCCTGTGATAGTACATATCAAGACGGTTAAGGGTAAAGGCTATAGGTTTGCTGAAAGGTACCCGGAGCATTTCCATGGAGTTGGTCCTTTCAATCCTGAAACAGGTAAATCAACCAAGACTAAGTCTAGTGACAGTTATACAGATATATTTGCTAAGAAGCTTGTTAAGCTGGGAGAGAAGAATGATAAGATCCTAGCGATTACTGCTGCCATGAGTAGAGGTACTGGAGTCAGGTCGTTCCAGAAGGCATTTCCAGATAGATGCTTTGACGTTGGAATAGCGGAGCAGCATGCGCTGACCTTTGCGGCAGGACTTGCTGCAGGAGGCTTCATCCCTGTAGTTGCGATATATAGCTCATTCCTTCAGAGAGGTTATGATCAGCTGCTTCACGATGTAGCACTCCAGAAGCTTCATGTGATAGTTATGATAGATCGCTCCGGTATAGTTGGTGAAGATGGCGAGACTCATATGGGTATATATGATACGGCTTATCTCAGGAGTATACCGAATCTTACAGTGATTGCTCCTAAGGGAGCAAAAGAGCTGGAAGAGGCGATGGACTTTGCCATTGCGCATGATGGACCTGTTGCTATTAAGTATCCTAAGGGCGCAGCGTACGAAGGCCTGAATGATAAGAACTTCCAGTTTATCGAGGGACGTTCTGAAGTTATCAATTTCAGCTCTCAGGTAGGCGAAGCTAGCTGCAAGTCACTGGCGATAATGGCGGTTGGCAGTATGGTTAAGACTGGGGTTGAGATAAGAGATAGACTTAAAGAAGAGACAGGTTATGAGCCTCAGCTAATTAGTGTAAGGTTCATCAATCCTCTTGATGTTGAGCGAATACGCGAGACAGCAGAAGAGTTTGATTATATAGCTGTTCTGGAGGAATCAATAAAGCGAGGTAGCGTTGGTGAAGCAGTTGGATATGAAATCGCCTCTCTGAATTCAGAGAAAAAAGCCAAACTGCTGCATTACTGCATTGAGGCAGAAACTGTTCAGCACGGAAGCGTAAATCGTCTGAAGTCAGAACTTGGACTAGATACAGAGTCGATTTATAAGGATATTTATCATGAGGTGACAAAATAATGTTAAATGTATACTATGGCGATATGGATGAGGCCATATATAATACAGCGGTGTATTTTAAAAATACATATGAGGATAAATGGATAACCTCTCCATTAGGAATAAAAATGATTAAGGATATTGATAAGTCTGATGTTGTAGGTCCATCCCTTATAGAAAGTCCTGTCTTAGGGGCCATTTCACCACTTCAATTATCGGGTGGTGTTAAGACATTATTGCTGATAGCAAATGATAGAAAGCATATTTTTAATGCTTCAACGTGTGGTGATAATTGTGCCAAATGGCTTCTTGAAATTGCAAAGGATAGAAAAGTTGTCATTAATTTAAGACATTTAATGGATTTTGGAAGTGATGATTTTAAAATAAAAATATTGAACAATGGTGTTATTGCTAAAAATATGCATGATGTTGTTCTGAATGCTGGAGAATATGTTTAAGGGGAATAAATGAAGGGTATTCAAAAAGTAAGAATATTTAATAAAAAAATTAAATACGATTTTGAATTGAGTAGAAATATTACTGTAATACGAGGAGACAGTGGTACAGGAAAAACATCGCTTTATGATATGATTGCTGAATATACAAGATTGGGTAAGGAAAGTGGCGTAAATATTGAATGTAAGAAAAATTGCGTAGCTTTAACTGACACTAATTGGGAATCGCAGCTAAAGGGGTTTAAAAACTCAATCGTTTTTATTGATGAGGGATTTAAAGAGATTAATTCTCCTAAATTCGCAAAGCTAATTAAAAATAGTGATAACTATTATGTGATTTTTAATCGTGAGAATTTATATGAGCTTCCATATAGTGTAGAAGAAATATATCAGATTAAAACTAGCGGAAAACTTCATACTCTCAAAAAAATATATTCACATAATAGAAAATACATTTATTCTGGAAACAATAATAGCATTTCAGGTATTAAAGTTATATTGACGGAAGATTAGTTGGGAACAGTTCTTTACAGCATATTTAAAACAGATTACAAAAGATAAGATCTATAAATATTCTAAATCCCGACTTGGAAAATACTATAAAACTAAGGTGAATGAAAAGAAGATATTAAGTCAGATAATGCAAATAAAATGATATCTAGTAAGTGTATTATTAAACGAAAGGACTATTTGGTGATTTATTCTTAAATCACATTAATGTATAGATGAAGAAAAGATTGGATGTACTTCTGGTTGAAAATGGTCTCGCAGAGTCACGGGAGAAGGCGAAGGCCATCATAATGTCTGGAATAGTATATGTAGATGGTGAGAAAGAGGATAAGGCTGGTAGCAATTTCCCGGAAACAGCAAAGATTGAGGTTAGAGGCAAGACTCTTAAGTATGTTAGCCGTGGCGGCCTTAAGCTGGAGAAGGCTATGCAGGTTTTCCCTATTACACTAGATGGTACTATCTGCATGGATGTTGGTGCATCTACGGGTGGCTTTACAGACTGTATGCTACAGTGTGGGGCGGTGAAGGTTTATTCTGTCGATGTTGGATATGGACAGCTAGCTTGGAAGCTGAGACAGGATGAGCGTGTTGTCTGCATGGAGAAGACGAATATCAGATATATGACTCCTGATGATGTAGACGATAAGATTGACTTTGCATCAGTAGATGTATCCTTCATTTCTTTATCCAAGGTGCTTCCACCACTCAGAGAGCTTCTGAAGGACGAAGGAGAGGTGGTATGCCTTGTTAAGCCACAGTTCGAGGCTGGTCGAGAGAAGGTTGGCAAGAAGGGCGTGGTAAGAGACAAGAAGGTACACGTAGAGGTAATAGAAAATGTAGTCGGTTATGCACTTAGCTCAGGATTCGAACTACTCGGACTCGACTTCTCACCAGTCAAGGGACCTGAGGGGAATATTGAATACCTGATGCATATAAGAAAGCTTGAAAGTGAGTCGACTGGTGATATTGAAATTCGAGATAAAGGTGTTTCAAAGAGCTTAACAACTAAGTTAGATGAAGAATTACTTAATAGAATCAAGAATCTAGTTGAAGAAAGTCACAAGGCATTGGATAAGCCTACGGCGAGTTAGGAGAACAAAACGTGAACAGTTTCTTAATTATTGCAAACGAAACAAAGGATATAGGCTTCAAATGGTCGAAGTACATCCTGGACAAGGTTAACTCCTGTGGGGGCAGTGCCACTCTTCAAGAGGGCATGGATAGTCTTCCGGCAGGAGATATTTCCGTGGAGTTCGATGCAATAATTGTTATGGGTGGAGATGGAACAATGCTTCGCGTGGCCCATCTTCTGAATGGTCAGGAGATTCCTGTCATAGGAGTGAATCTTGGTACAGTAGGCTTCCTCACAGAAGTGGTAGTTGCCGAAATCGACGCAATGCTCGACAGACTATTTAATAATGACTTCGTAATAGAAGACAGAATGATGCTCTCCGGAAATGTAAATAATAGTGATGGCTCTACTAAGCTAGACGCGCTCAACGACATAGTTCTTTCCCGTGAGAATTCTCTTAGAATGAACGCGGTAAGAATCTATGTTAATAATAAAGAATTCGACACCATGGAAGGTGATGGTATCCTAATCTCCACACCTACCGGATCGACAGGCTACAACCTGTCTGCAGGCGGACCAATCGTTCAGCCGGATGCAAGACTAATGGTAATGACACCGATATCACCTTACTCCTTATCCCGCAGGAGTGTGATCTTTGGTGCAGACGATATAATAACACTTGAGCTTCTCGAGAAGAGAAAGGATACAGAGAACGTAGGTCTTGTATCCTTCGACGGAGCAGAGAATCTTACTATGCAGGTTGGAGACAAGGTTGAGATTACCGTCTCTGACAAGATTTTTAGGCTCATCAAACTGGACGAAGCCAGTGTATACGAAATACTCAGAAAGAAGATAGGCGGCTGAGAAAAGGGGAATTAAATGCTTGTTAATTTGCATATAGTGAATCTGGCTCTTATTGATGAGCTGGATGTTGATTTTACAGAGGGACTAAATATACTTACCGGTGAAACTGGTGCAGGTAAGTCTATCATCATAGGCTCTATTGGAATAGGCCTTGGCGGAAGATATGATACTGCACTTCTAAGGGATTCTAAGAAGGACGGACTGGTTGAACTTCTTTTTTCTGTAGACAGAAATCTTGCCGCAGCTCTTGCTGAGGAGGATATCGAGGTCGAGGATGGTGAGATACTTATATCCAGACGCCTCACCGGTGGAAGATCTGTAAATAGAATAAATGATTCAAATGTTACTGTGGCGAAGCTGAAGAAGGTTGCGGAGAAGCTTATAAGTCTCCATGCTCAGCATGAGCAGAGAACACTTCTGAAAGCGGCTAGGCACTTGGAGCTAGTCGATAGCTATGATAAGGATATTGCTGAACTTAAAAGCGAAGTCGCTTCCTGCTACAAGGAATATAAGCAGGTAAATGATAAACTCAGCAGTCTTTCCCTTGACGAAACTGAGAGAGCTAAGAGACTTGACTATATACAATATGAAATCAACGATATAGAGTCAGCCCGTCTTGTGGCTGGTGAGGACGAAGAACTGGAAGAAGTTTATCGAAAAGCCAGCAGTGCTCAGTCCATAGCTGAGATCACCTCAAAGGTGGAGGAACTGACAGGCTATGATAGAGATGCTTCCTCAGGAAGCCAGATATCAATGGCTTTAAAAGAAATATCAGGTCTCACAAAATATGATGCAGGTGCAGAGGAGTTAGTAAATACACTTACAGATATAGACAGTCTGATGAGTGATTTTTCGAGACAGCTTGCAGACTATATATCCGACATGGAGTTTGATGAAGAAACTCTTGTAAACGTGGAAAACCGATTGAATCTCATTAATACTCTTAAAGCGAGATACGGTTCAAGTATAGAAGATATCCTGAGGAACCTGGAGAAGCTTCGCGAGGAGGAAAGCTCTCTTATTTCTTATGAGGATACAATTGCCGAGCTTGGTAAAGAGAAGCAGGCACTTGAGAAGAAGCTGGAC
>DFEN01000072.1 GCA_002368685.1 Lachnospiraceae bacterium UBA3801 | reverse complement strand
GACACCTGCTGTCTACGGCAGCTCATCGTGCAATAATCTACCATACTCCATATATAAATGTCAACCCTATATTTTATTTTTATTATACGCGTACACAATTCCTATTTCATATTAAATATATATACTTAATATGTACGTTTGAAGTTCTTCACGTCATCCTGGAAATGCTTCAGCAGCTCTTCGTAGGTTTCCACTGACTTCAGCTTTCCAGCCGTCTTCTTCTCTTCGAGCATTTTCTCAAGCTTCTTGATATTCTCTACAGCATTATCCTTGTAATTGTTGCTTAGATCAACTCTTATCTGATTAATAACCTCTTCGAGCTCTTTATCTTTTTTACTAAACAAACCCATATTGTAACCTTCCGATTTAATCATCCTGATTCTCAAGTAATGGATATATCTGTCCTAGAGCTATACCTGCATCACCACAAGGAACCTTGGAGTTAAGATAAACTGTATAACCCAGCTCCTCCAGCGGCCCTACCACATTCTGAAGCAGGATTCTGTTATACATTGTTCCACCGCTAAGTGCTATATGCTGTATATAATCCCTACTACATATAACATCACAAACTTCTACGAGAGACTTCGCTATCGCTTCATGGAATCTAAGTGCCAGGATATCTCTTCCCTTAATCAGCGCTAGCTCATCTTCAGGCTCTACGCTGTCTATAAGCTTTATAAATCTCTCAAGTATATCTGCTACAAGTTGAGTTTGGTCAAATCTATATATCTCATTATCATCTCTTGGCTCAAGTATCTTGTAATCAAATCTTTCTACCGAGTCATCAAGAATCATCTGTGCTCTCCATGCAGCACTTTCAAGCTCGATAGCACACTGACCATCATAGGTATTCTCATATGCTATTCCCAGTAGTGCAGCTACCGCATCAAAAAGTCTTCCCATAGAAGATGAATAATATGTATTCAGTTCTGCCTTGAGGCAGGCACAAATAACTCCATAGTCCGCGCGGCTTACACCTATACGTTCCAGGATTCTATCCATGTTGCTGATACTAAGCAGCTGCCGCTCTTCTGCCGCCCTCAGATAACAGCATAGAGTCGTCTTTGCATCCTTTGCACCATTTTTATTTCCTAAAAGTCTAACCGGAAGGAGTGCACCTGATCTAAGTATGTGTGGTCTTATCTCGACTGTCTTCTCAGGATCTATGCTATTTTCATCCGCTATAGTATTTAGAAGACAGGAGAATATCTCACTTCCCCAGACAGTTCCGTCCATACCATATCCATTTCCGTCAAATGCAAGACCCAGGAGTCGACCCTTCAGACCATGCTCTGCAACAACAGAAAGAATATGAGCTGTATGATGCTGTCTCTTGAGGAATACAACTGAATCATCATCCTCTTCCGTATCTATCTTAGCCCTTTTCTCTGTATCCTCTACAGACTCATATCCAGGATTAAGATCCGTAACAAATCTCTTAGGACTTATATTAAAGAGTTCACTCATTCTATCTATTGCAGCACTACGTCTCTCTGGTGCAGAGGAGTTATCCATATCCCCAAAGTATTCAGAGAGATATACCATATTCTTCTTGCCCAGCGCAAAAACAGATTTCTTATCGCTACCTGAAGCAAAGGAATCCAGTTCCATTACATTAGGAATCTCAATCGGTTCAGGTACATATCCTCTGGAACGTCGTATAAACTGAACTACGTCCTTGATTCTGTGTCCACTCTTAACCTTAGTAACCTGTACCAGGGAGTCCTCTAAAGGATCAAGTATTTCTCTCGTATTAGTTAACATAAAATCGAGAGTCTCTTCAGGAACATTTACCTCTACTTCTGCTTTTTCATCTTGCTCTTCATCCTCGAATATGTCCTCTTCAGATTCCTCTATCTCAGGAAGAAGCATACGCATGGTCTTATCATCAGTGATAACTGATTCACCACTCTTATTTCCTCCTGAAATAACTATAGGTCCCAGGTCATTTGCCAGAATTATCTGAATTGGATCCGCCGGAAGCATTACACCTATTCTGTCATTTAATCTGGTGGTTTCATAATCAAATATTTCATCACCGGAGTAGATACTCTCCATATCACCGGCGACAATCGAATCCTTATACCATTCGGCATAATCATATTCGTATTTCTTCTCAAGCAGTACAACAGGTCTGGCAGGTGATTTGAGAAGTTCTTCTTCCTTTTCAGAAACACGGCAATATTTCTTTATAGTTTCGAGATTTGGAAATAGTATAGAAAATGGCTTGTCCGGACGTCCCTTTATCCTTCTAAGCCTCTTAAGCGCCTCACCACAAGTAGGAAGACATACCATACGGAATCCGCCCACACATTTTATGGCACCTATCTTGCCATTTCTCAGTGCATCCTCCGTCTTCTGAATCATCTCCTCCTGCGTAAGCTGTATCTCATCCACCATACGGTTCTCATAGTATCTCAGCATAGGACCGCAGTTTTTACATCCTATAGTCTGGGCATAGTGACGAGGACCTCCGATCTGATGATACTCCGCCTCACATTCATCGCACATAGAGAAACCCTTCATGGTTATAGAATCTCTGTCATATGGAATCTTCTTGATAATAGAAAATCTAGGACCACATTTCTTACAACTGATAAATGGATATCTATATCTTCTATTGTTTGGATCGAGCAGTTCTTTCTCGCAATCTGGACAGGTAGCCTTGTCAGAAGATATGAATCGCATCTTCTCTTCAAAGCTTTCACTTGGAGCAATAATAAAGCTGTCGTCATATTCAGCGCCATATGCATCCAGGACATCTACATCCTTAGACTCAGCACTTTGTTCTTCTGAGTTCTGTGACTCACTTTCACCTTGAGCCTCATTTTCCACAGCTTCTGTTTCTTCAGGCTTCTTTACAGGCTTTACTATAATGCTGTCGATTCTTCCGCCCTCTGGACAATTGTATCTAAGATGAAATGTGAACTTGCCGATTTCCTCCGGCTCACATTCCACATGAATCTTAATTATTCCACCTGAGCTTCTGACATATCCAAGGAGTCCCTTCTCCTTTGCATATTCAGCAACAAACGACCTGTATCCGATTCCCTGTACTAACCCCAATACTGTAATATCGTATACATTCATAACAAACATCCTTCTTTTTATCTAATTAGTAACCCCATATCCATATTATAGTTTATTGTAATGATATCGACAAGAAATTATTCCCGATATGCCATCTATTTCATGCCTAATATTTCCGCCTGGCCGCACGAAGCTTACTTATCTCCTCACTTAAAATGTTAAATGCCACTATACAGGCATATATAAGGCTAAGGATAGGAATCACAAGAAGCCACGCTCTATAGCATAACGACTTATACTGATGAGTTTCCTCATGGCGTGCTATATTCTCCCAATAAGGATAGTAAATGTCATTTGCACGCATTTCTATGTAATCTCTATTTCGGGAATTTGTAATCAGCTGCATCATTTTGAAACGCGCTGTATTATCTACTATCTCAATATCCTCAAAGTTTAAGGATG
Organism: Lachnospiraceae bacterium UBA3801; assembly: GCA_002368685.1. Lineage (GTDB taxonomy): Bacteria > Bacillota > Clostridia > Lachnospirales > Lachnospiraceae > Eubacterium_Q. The sequence goes on along the minus strand of DFEN01000072.1, from coordinate 12,505 downwards.
ATCTCATTTTTTCTTTTTCTTCGTCTGATTTGAACTCTATTCCAGCTGCTTCAGCAACAACATTTAAAGCATAGTTCTTAATAGGGCTAGGAAGTACTGCCTCATAGCAGAGTGCCTTTGTTCCATCATTTCCAGATGAACCTGTGGAGTCTGATGTATCCAGCTGCGCCTCGTCAAATTTATCTCCTGACTGAGCGTCCTTTCTGCTGTAGGACTCTATAGGAACATAAACAGAATTATATTCACCATAAGCCTGAGTGTAGGCCTTTGATTCATCAACCTTTACTACTCCGGTTACTGTGAAGACGCTGTCACCTATCCATAGCTTCATTCCGGCAACGTCACTGCCGCCGAAGAGATCCCATGCCACATATTCATCTAGAAGTATTTGATTCACATCAGAGCTCTCCATATCCAGATAGCTTCCAGACTTAAGCGGAATCGGATGAATCTGGAAGAAGTCTCCACCTACTGTATAAACATTTACCTTAATGGAATTTGAATCCTTACGGACTTCATCAAAGGTATGACCACAGTAAGCATCTATCCATACTCTTCCCTCAGCATCTTCAGAAAGGTAGGAATCATCGTAAAGCTTTTTCTGAATGCTATTTCTGATATTCTGAATGGAGCCGGCGTCGAGGCCGCTCGCCTCAGAATAGAATAGACTTATCTCGGCGTAGTCCATATCCTTGTTATCCCACCTAGCAGCTGCCTGTTCAGAATAGAGGTTGAGTCGTCTAGATCTGGCAGAAAGAAAACTAAACAGCATAAGAACACCTACCAGTACGTTGACTGCAAGAATTACGATTACTACATATTTAGTTGGGTGTAGGAATTTGTTCTTCATGCTCATAGGTTTTTTAAGATCCTTCGTTGTTTCTATTTGTCTGTTAAGCGGACTTGCTGTCCATCATCAAGTGGTTTTGAGGAATTGATGATGACATTATCTAGCTCTGATACATCTCCGCTAATAGCGGAGTTTGCAGTATCAGAAGCCAGTACATCTACATTTACTTTCTTGGTTATATATCTGTTACCTAGAGGGGTAGCTCTCACCTTAACAACATATACGAACTTACCACCGCTATCTTCCTTAACTGCACCATTAGGAATGACCGTATCGTACTTTCCAGTTTTGTTTCCAACTGCAAACTGAAGAGTTTCGCCCACTTGGACATTTCCCTTTACTTCGAACTTAACTATACTCTGCTGATTTGGATTTGAAGGATCAGCCTTGATGCTTCTGATTGAAGCACTCACATCGTCGCCCCATAGATTTTCTATCTCGGCCTCATTTCCAACCCTCAGAACCTGACTGTCCTTCTTAGGAATGGTGCAGGTTACGACATATCCGCTATCCGCGAGCTGAATGCTTGCCACCTGAGTCTCGGCATCAATGGTGTCACCTGGCTTATAGGTAAGTCCAGAAATGATTCCTGTACCAGTAGCCTTTAGCTCCTTATAATCATCTGTATCCTTCAGCTTATCTATCTTGTCCTTCTGCTTATCTATCTTCTTTTCTGCATTTGCATCATCTATTGCATTAGTCTGAGCAGTTACGCCATCTTCCTTCTTCTTGCTGACAAGGCTGAGCTGCAAGCTCTCAAGAGTCGCCTTCTTGGTAGCTAGATCCGCCTCAGCATCAGCAACGGTTGGCTTTGCCTCCAAACTAGTTACTACCTCCTTCTTTTCCTCAAGAGTTTGAGCCAACACTTCGAGTTCTCCCTCCAAAGGGCTATACTCATCATATAAGAAGGTCTTATCTTCATCTGTATAATCAGAGTCTCCTGTAATCTCTTTTTGTTTAATAGCTTCAGCCTTCTCTCTAAGTGGAGCAACCTCCTCCAACTTTGCATCATATGCCGCCTGAGCTGTTTCCAGTTCTGCTCTAGCTGTCGCAAGACTTGCCTCGTCTGCTTTCGCCTGCTCAACTGCAGTTTCAGCAACTGTTACTTCGTCACTTGCTGCATTTATTGCGGACAACTGCTCCGAATAATCAGGTCCCACGCGGAGGGTCTGCTTCTCATAGTCAGACTCCAGCTGTTCAAGTTCTTCCTCTGCATCCTTGAGGTCTGTATTCTCCTCCTCTTCAAAGGTCATTATGACGTCGCCTTCCTTGACAGTGTCACCATCTTCGAAGAATACTTCCTTTACAACTCTCTTACCACTTACTGTAACATCCTGATCTAAGCTTACTTCGACCGCTCCCTGACATCTAACCTTCTGGGACACAGAGCCATTATAAATTGTTTCTGTAGTAACCTCAGGGAGGGAATAGTTCATGATAGTATTGGAGAAAAATGTAAGTATAATAAGCGCAACGAAAAAGATAATAGCAAAGTTACGTAAGGTTCTTTTCTTGAATCTTACGCGGCGCATTTCCTCGAGGCGATCCACCTCTCTTTCGAGTTCAATATCCTCCATGGATTTCTCCACTGTACTATTCATATTATCCATACTCTTTCTCCTTGAACTTGTAAAAGATTCTTCGCTATGCTCAGAATGACATCAAACACTTTATTATTTCTATTAACCCTTCACGGAACCGGAATATGCTATTCCGTCTACCAAATATTCCTCTCCATATAGGAAGATAAGAATAGGTGGTACCATATATATCGAAGCCACCGCAAAAGCCAGTCCTATCTCACCATTATTTATCTGTGACAGGAATACTGACAGCGGATGATAAGACGAATTGCTCATCATAATAAGTGGCTGTTCTACCATGTTCCAATAATCTATAAAGACCAGAATCGCAACAGAAGCTATCGGACCTTTGCATAGAGGAAATGCTATCTTCCAGAATATGTTCCATTCATTTGCTCCGTCGAGCTTCGCCGCCTCTATGACGGACTCCGGAATTCTTCGCATATATTTAGTCAGGAGATATACACTGAAAGGTGCGAAAATTCCAGGAAGGATGATGCTCCACCTGGTGTCAAGCAAGTTGAACCAATTAGCAACTATATAGTTAGGAACCAGCGTTACCTGATAAGGCATCAGCATCAGTACTAGATACAGGAAGAAGATTATTTCCTTGATCCTTCCTCTAAATCTTGCGAAGCAGTAAGCCGCTCCCAACGCGATAGCTATTTGGAATATCATTATCGGCAGTGTCAGTAAAACTGAGTTCCAGAACTTCATTAAGTAGTCCGGACTTTTCAGAAGAACCGTCTCATACTGCGACCCCACCACCTTATCCGGAATCAGCTTCAGATTGACCTTCTCCGATCTATAGGAAACTGTACGTTCTGTACCATCATTCTTGTTCGAATAATCATTGAAGATAACTCCATAGTTCGAGCTTATCTCCTGCTCCGACATGAAGGAGTTCGCAAATGTAAGCACAGTCGGAAGTAAAAATGATATAGCAAAAATAGCCGCAATAAAAGTAAGGACTACTTTTTTGATAATCCTTCGCAGCTTGTAGTTCTTGGTATTCTGTTTTGGGCTTTCTACATTTTGCATAGTATTTCCTATATAATCCCTTCGAAGAATGGTGTCACTTATCCCTCTACATCTCGTCCTATCTTATCCTCAAAGATAAACAGGATTCCTATAATCACCATCATAACAAGGCACATGATTATTGCTGCCGCGGACAGTTTCTGATAATCCAGTGACTTGAAGGTATTATTCATAAAATGCTGCAGCATATACAGCGAATCATATGGGTAGTCGCCTGTAAGAAGATAGACCTCACGGAAAACCTTGAAGGAATTGATCAACGACATAATACCTACAAAAAACAGAGTTGGCGTTATATATCTAAACTTTATACTCCAAAACTGTTTCCAGCTCGACGCACCGTCCAGCACAGAAACCTCTAGCACGTCCTTCGGTATAGCACTAAGTGCCGCCATAAAAAGAATCATGTTGTAACCCAGATTCTTCCATAGGAAAAGAATCACAACAACCAGCTGACTGTAGCTCGACTTGAACCAGTCGACGGGATTTCCTCCGAAAACAGTTATTGCATCATTTATTACTCCATGATAATCAAAGAGCACCTGCCATATCAGAACTATTGAAGCAACCGGCACCATGAGCGGGCTCAGAAAAAAGGTTCTAAATGTACTCTTAAAAGGAATCTCATGTTCCAATATCAATGCCATCACTAGAGAAAGGATAATCGCCAGCGGAACTGATATAAGTGAAAATGTAGCTGTATTTTTAGCAGCTTGTCTAAATGCAGAATTCTCCAGAACATTCTGATAATTCTGTAATCCAACAAACTGTTTATTTATAATGTTATCAATATTCGCATAGTAGATTACAACAAAAAAAGGAATCACAAAAAATACCATTACTCCTATAAGGCTAGGACTAAGGAAGAGACCGCCTGCCAGTCTCTCCCCTTTTGTATAGCCTTTTTTCTTGTAATGTATCTCGTGTTCCTTGTTTTCTACACTATTTTTGTTGTCTAGTTTCTTAGACATGTTCTAACCCACTATTATTTATTTTCATTTACATATGTTGTCGCTCTATTCTGAATGATCTTAGCTGCATCCTCTGCAGATTTGTCACCCTTGAAGTAAGCTAATGCCTCTTCCTTGATTATATCACCTAAGCTTGAATTTAGCTCCCATTCTCCTTCAGCACCATCTATAAGTTTTCTAAATTCAGACATCTCTTCTTCTGTAAGAGGTTTTAGCTGCACCTCATCCGAGTCCCATCCAGTGGTTCCATTTATTGGATAGAGATCATTTCCATACTTATCCTTTGTCTCCTCTGTACAAGTACACTTCTGAACATATGCCTCATAAACATCCTCTCTAGTAGGGATAGCATACATATCATCATAATATTTACCCTGGAAATCTTCACTGATGTACTGTCTTATAAATTCCCAAGCTGCATCCTTATCCTCGCACTTGCTAGACATTGCTATAACACTATCGAAGCTGAAGTATGTTCCCTTCTTCTCCTTATTTGGATAACCCTTGAAGGATATATCTCCATCGAACATACTGTTATATAATTGCAGATCTTCAGGGGTTATATTTCCTTCCAAGAAAAGCATACTTCCGTCCTTCAGCATTTCCTCAGAGGAAGGAGTATCCTCTGTCCATTCCATCTCGTCATTTGTTCCTCTGTTACACATTTCCAGAACATTTATAAACTCTTGGGAATCGAAGGAACATTCTCCCTTATCCCAGTCAACAAAATCATCTATACATCCATGCATAAGTTCAGTTATAGTATCTGTCTTATTGTTTGAGTAGAATAGATTTGCATCTGGCTTACTATCTACATATTCCTTCATCTCTTCAAATGTCCAACCTGGCTCATCGCCTACTTCAGAAGCTCTTGCCATCATTGTAGATACATAGAAACCAGAAGCTACGTAATATAGCTTTCCATCATGCTGAAGAGTATTATAAACAGATGGTATCAGATCATCTGTATTTAGTTCTGCATCCTTCTCAATATATGGATTCAGATCTTCGAAGAGCCCCTTTGCAATCGCCTGATCATTTGACATTTCACCTAGACCATTTGTGAGGTCATACATATCTGGAAGGTTGCCTGCAGCTATATCTGCACTCATTTTTGCTGCAGGATCATTTTCCTCTCCATAATTAACTATCTTGATTCTTACCTTGTTCTGAGACTTGTTATAAGCCGCAACCTGATCCTTCAGATTGTAATTACCATAAAGAGTTGCTATTGTAAGAATAACTCTATCCTCAACCTCTGATGGATCAACCTTTACATATTTATGTACAGAACTAATTGCATCAATACTCTCCCAGTCCCACATGGTACAGAAAAATGTATCATTAACCATGATCTTATAGCCCATGCTATTTGTATCAAGATCTGAGGCTGAAAACTCAAGAATCTGAGTCCCCTTCTTATCTGCATACTTATATCCATAAATACCTGAAGGACTCTCATAGAAGAAATCGTAATCTCCACTACCCTTCATAATACTGTCTGAGCTAGGAAGATATGATACATCAAGGGGATAGGTCTCTACGACTTCACCCTTTTGAGTATCAAGCTTTTCAATTGTAAGAGTGTTTTCGTCGCTTTCATTTTCAGAATAAACCACGTGCTCAACTAATATATCGCCATTCTTATCATAACCAACGGAGTCTATCATTCCGTCAAGCTTTATTTCAGATACTTTCTTTTTACTGGAGTCATATGTTCTTATAGCATTCTCGTAAACTGCTACAAGATTACCATTCTTATCAAACAGCATTTTACTTAAGTAAGTACCATCTTCAGGATAAACTATATCCTTTATATCAATGGTTTCCTTGAAATCCTTGCCATCATATTCATACAACGAAGCCTTTTCGTAATTACCTTCATCATCATAAACTGATAGGTTGAAAGTAATCGTTCCATCCGGCTTTTGCATGAGTGAATCAATATAAGTACCATCTGTTACATATTTCTCATATATTTCCTCCGCTTCACCACCATCTACCGAAGCTTTGTATACTCTAAATGTCAAACTTTCTGAAATGGAATCAGCGTCTCCCTCTGAGGACTCCTCTATATTAGTATCATCCTCAGATGAATCATCTATATTAGCCTCACCTTCTGATGCTTCATATAGCTCTGCATCATCGTCAGTAGCTGATTCTAACCATTCACTGGTCAGCATATACATTGTGTCGTCCTTAAACACAAAGGAGGTTATATCTCCCTTTATTCCAGATATAGAAAAATCTGAATCTTCCTGATATACACATTCCTTGGATGTCTGCTTTGCCGCAGCCGAGCCTCCCATCTGACTCGGATCTTCTTTCCCTTTCTTGCCACATCCCACTACGCCAAGAACCATAGCAGCAGCGAGCATAACACTAATCACTTTCTTGTAGATTTTCATTTTCTCTCCTCCATCTAATTAGGTGCACTGTGTCCATTATCAAATAATTTTTAATAGAATAAAAGCCAGAGACATCAAAATATCATCTGACTTTTATCTAAATAACAAATTTTAGGTGTGGAACAATTTTTTGTTCTGATATCTAGGCTCACATGTTAAATTCACACCGAGCTTCTTGAAGACTCCAACGTCAACCTGTGACAGAATAACAGAACTATGCACCTCAAGGCCAGCCAGGTTAATAAGCTGTGCATATGCTGCCTTTGCCTCTGGATTTGTGTTAGCCTCAATGGAGAGGGCAATAAGTATCTCATCAATATGAAGCAGTGGGTTGTGGTTACCCAGGTAATTAACCTTAAGCTCCATAATAGGCTCTATATTCTGTGGCGAAATGAGCTTTGCAGAATCATCTATTCCAGCAAGAACTTTAAGAGCATTTAGGATAAGGGCTGATGAAGCTCCAAGGAGTGATGATGTCTTACCTGTAATGATGCTTCCATCTGGCATTTCCATAGCTGCCGCAGGATTGCCAGTCTCTTCAGCACGGATATTTGCAGCCGCTACAACTGGTCTATCTGATACTGAGATGCCAGCCTTCTTCATAAGAAGCTCTATCTTCTGGATAGCTGCATCACCTGCATCACCCTTTCTCTTATCACACATAGCCTGATAATATCTACGAATAATTTCCTGGTTAGATGCCTGACGAGTTACCTCATCATCAACTATGCAGTAACCAGCCATATTTACACCCATGTCTGTAGGTGACTTGTATGGACACTCACCGGAGATCTTCTCGAACATAGCATTTAGAACCGGGAAGACCTCAACGTCACGGTTGTAGTTAACCACTGTCTTACCATAAGCTTCAAGGTGGAATGGGTCAATCATATTTATATCATTAAGGTCAGCTGTTGCCGCCTCGTATGCAAGGTTAACAGGATGGTTGAGCGGAAGATTCCAGATAGGGAAAGTCTCGAACTTAGCATATCCAGCTTTCACACCTCTCTTCTGCTCATGATAGAGCTGGCTGAGACATGTGGCCATCTTGCCACTTCCAGGTCCGGGAGCTGTAACTACAACCAGCGGTCTGGTTGTTTCGATATAATCATTTCTTCCGAAGCCTTCATCACTAACGATCTTTGGAATATCTGAAGGGTAACCCTCGATAGGATAATGTCTATAAACCTTAAGTCCAAGCGCCTTCAGCTTCTTCTCATAAGCAACAGCTGATGGCTGCTCCTTGAACTGAGTGAGCACGACAGAACCTACGAAGAGACCATTATTTGTAAATGCATCTATCAGTCTAAGTACGTCCATATCATAAGTGATACCGATATCTCCACGTACCTTGTTCTTCTCAATATCACCAGCCTTGATAGCTATTACTATCTCAGTCTGATCCTTAAGCTGCTTAAGCATAGTGATCTTGGAATCCGGTTTGAAACCTGGAAGAACTCTTGATGCATGATAATCATCAAAGAGCTTACCACCAAACTCAAGATACAGCTTGCCGCCAAACTCGCTTATTCTTTCCTTGATATGCTTCGACTGCATATCGAGATATTTGTCATTGTCAAATCCTATCTTATTCATCAGAAACTACTCTGTTACCTTCCCTTTCTATTTCTTTTTTTATATTTATTGAACTTTTATTATTGAAAAAAATACATGTCTATGATACCACTATTCTGATTCTAAGACAATTTTTTTTAACAAAGAAATCACCCCTGATTTGCCCATCAGAGGTGACCTTATATTTGATATTATTAATTGGTTAAAAACTATGCAAGCTTCATATCTCCATCTTTAACCCATCCGAGCTTACGGAAGATCTTATCGAAGATAAGTGAAAGTACAGCTGGAAGTACGATAGAGATAAGGATAAGTCCTAACCAATCGAACCAAGTAATTCCTGACTTAGCTCCGGCTGCCACATCATTTACCCATCCTGTATAAACACCGATCTGTCCAACGAATCCACAAGTACCCATACCTGATGATATAGGTGCACCGTTCATTTCCATATGGAATACACAGGTTGCTATAGGACCTGTAATAGCTGATGCCAGTGTTGGTGCCAGCCATATTCTAGGATTTCTAACTATATTTCCCATCTGGAGCATAGATGTTCCGATACCCTGAGATACCAGACCGCCCCATTTGTTTTCTTTAAATGAAGTTACAGCAAATCCAACCATCTGTGCTGAACATCCTGCAACAGCAGCTCCACCTGCAAGACCTGTAAGCGTAAGCGCTGCACATATAGCGGCCGATGATATAGGAAGAGTAAGAGCGATACCTACAACAACAGAAACAAGTATTCCCATAAGGAATGGCTGCTGCTCTGTTGCCCACATGATCACTTTTCCGACCTTCATAGCCGCAAGACCAATATATGGAGCAATCAGCCATGATAGGAAGATACCTATTCCGATGGTTACAAGTGGTGTAACAAGTATATCTATCTTAGTTTCTTTTGAAACAGCTTTACCAAACTCTGAAGCTATAATGGCGATAAAGAGAACTGCAAGAGGTCCACCCGCACCACCGAGGGCATTTGCAGCAAATCCTACTGTTATCATCGAGAAAAGAACAAGTGGTGGACACTTAAGTGCGTGTGCGATAGCTACTGCCATAGCAGCTCCACTCATAGCCATAGCCAAGCCACCTACTGTGTAATCTACACCATTTACAGTTGCTACTATCTTGGTCAGGAAACCAATATTGAACTGAGTTCCTATGGTATTGATGATAGTACCTATAAGGAGTGAACAGAAAAGTCCCTGTGCCATAGCACCGAGGGCGTCGATTCCGTAACGCTTAAGAGATATCTCGATATCCTTTCTCTTAAGGAAGGCCTTGAAACCTTTTTCTTCAACCTTTGTTTCTTCTGTTATTTTTTCGTCTTTCATTCTTTTTTCCTCTTATTCCTAGAGCTATGTTTGAAACCATAGCAAACTAATAGGTTTCATAGGTGTCTTGACACCTGTCAAAACACAAATGACGTGACACATTATAGTATCACGTCATCTAAATGTCAATGATAAAAACAACCAATATTAATCATGATAAAAACAACCAATATTAATCAAAGAAGAATACCCATTTTCTTCAATTTGTCAATTGCCCTATCTATCTGCTCTTCTGTTTTAGCACTTATAGTATGTAAATGTATTCCTTCGGTAAGTGCAGAAAGTGGAGTAGCATTTTCCTCCTTTGACTTCCTGATGAACTCATCCACATCATATCTGCTCGATATTCTGAGTCCGCCGATCAGCTGCCCATATATAGGATGCTCTACTATTACGTCTTCGACTGTACAGCCTTCGTCCACCAGAGTATAGAGCTCAGCCTGAGTATCCTCCGCGCTGTGATTAACTGCTATTCTCCTAGTTACGTTAGTTTCTTTCGGTGCAGCTACATAGCCTCTTGGTGTGGAAAGGATGTCATTTCCTTCTGCACGAAGCAAGGCAACGTCGCCAACTATTATCTGTCTACTCACACCCATATCCTTCGATAGACTGGAGGCACTAACAGGCAAGTCGCTGCTTTGTATGATATCTAGTATTTTGTTTCTTCTATCGTGATTGTCCATTTTATTCTCTTACTTATCTCAGATAGGATTAGTTTATTCTACGATTAGCTTATTCTAAGTTTAATTATTTTTACTCATCTAAAATAGTATGTTCTGTCTTAATGATTGCGCGCTGGATGGAATCCTTAGAGTTCTTCCAGTCAGCTTCCTTATTGCGGTAGTCGTGCTTATCTATAAACCAGGAAACGTCTCCATTAACTCTTTCCATGTTGTCGAAGTAAACCTGGTTCAGAACCTTGATGAATTCTTCATATTGAGCCTGGTTCAGATTCTGCGATCCCTTTTCATAAAGAACTCCATAATGATATGTACAGAAGCCTTTGCATTTCTCAAGCTTTTCCTTAAACTCACTATCCTTCTTCCACATATGGAATATGGTGTGAACATATCTATCAAAGACTGGCTCAATTCTCTGACACACAAAACAGTTAGACTCAAGCTCATCTATATATTTAACTACTGGAGATTTTTCTCCACCCTTTGAGAAAAGGCCACCTGTTTTTCTAGCAAGAACGCCTGCCGCCTGAGGACTGTCCTTTTCAGCAAGTGCCTTCATCTCACGAATAGTTTTATTCATATGAGTATTTAGCATAAGCGCTACGCCGAGCTTATTCTTATCTGCATACATCATTTTGATATGCTTTGGACAGAAACCAAGCTTGTCCGTCACCTCACGGTTGTCGTCCTCCATGTAGCTAGGACCCATAGTGAACTCGATAGCATTTTGTTCAAGCTCCTTTGCCATCAGACATAGCGGACATTCGCAGTCGGCGTCAAATGCATCATTAACTGGAATTGTATATAATTGCTCACCCAAAATAGATGTCTCCTTTATAAACCTAAATTACATAGAACCAGTTTTCATCCTTCTCGGACTTGGTAAATGCCTCTCCATCAAACTTAAGCTCCTGGTTAGCAACATGAACCTTGGTGTGTGGTGGAATAGATCTAGTAAGGAATACATTACCGCCGATAACCGAACCTTCGCCGATAACGGTATCACCACCTAGGATAGAAGCCCCAGAATAAATGGTCACATTATCTTCAATGGTTGGGTGACGTTTCTTATCTATAAGACCACGGCCACCTCTTGTTGAAAGGGCACCTAGAGTAACGCCCTGATATATCTTAACATTTTCACCTATGATAGTAGTTTCACCTACAACCACGCCGGTACCATGATCGATGAAGAAGTACTTTCCTATCGTTGCACCAGGGTTGATATCGATTCCTGTCTTGCTGTGTGCGATCTCAGTCATCACACGAGGAAGCATAGGAATTCCGAGCTGATAAAGCACGTGAGCATAACGCTGAACGGAAATAGCAAAGAGTCCAGGATAAGCAATAATGATAGCATCCTTTGACTCTGCAGCAGGGTCACCCACAAAGAGTGCCTCTATATCTGTGTCCAGATACTCTCTAACCTCTGGAAGCTTCTTCATAAACTGAACTGTGTAGTCTTCAGCAACTGCTCTAATCTCCTCCTCAGACTTACCCTCGAGCCTCTTATCAAAATGAAGTGCAAGTGCTATCTGCTTATTGAGGTTATAAGCCACATCCTCCGTCAGAGATGCAATCGTTGTGCTTATGTTGTAGATCCTATAAGTTCTATCTACATAATAGCCAGCATAGACTATATGATTCAGCTTGTAGATTATTTCCTTAACCATATCGCGATTAGGCTGACCGAAGACATCCTGCTTATCAATCGGACGTCCCTTCTCATAGTCAGATACTATATCATTTATTATCTCAGATATATTGTCACAAATTAGTTTTCCCATATCATTTCACCTTTAAAACCAAACAATAATTACGACTTAATTATTATCACATAGCAAAAAAAATCTTGCAAGAAGAAAGTAAGCCTGCATTTTCAACCAAAGAGGTTTTTATATTTATCTTTAATAATCATATCCGCTTCATCTATTTTCGCTTGAATCTCAGGAGTTATTTCTAAATGAAGATCCATACCTTCGTCGTCCATTATCATATATTCTATTTCATTTTCATTCTTATTTTCAGATATCTTTTTACTCATTTATAACCTCCAT